>JBHLRV010000271.1:0-3367 GCA_048882205.1 Candidatus Thorarchaeota archaeon
CTCCGGCCAACCATAAAACGACTGGAACAGCAATCGCGACCGCCAACAGTATCAGAAGATTGAATCGAAGTGACAGCTGTAATGGGCCCGGAAACACCTTACCCGGATTGAGACGGTTCTTTGGATCTGTCACATTCTTAATCCGTTTCATGAGACCGAAGTTCTTCTTTCCGAAGAAAGACAAGGAGTGTGCGACGTTCCACATCCCAATAGAATACGCCTTTCCTCCGTGATTCATTCCTAATCTGATGAAATCAAGTGAGCGATACCATCCCATGAGAAATGATATCCTGCGACGTTCGTCGTCAAGGAACCATCCCAGCGCAGCCACATCACCAAGGTCCGTGATTGCCCCTTCAATGGCGAATTTCTCTCCCTTGAAATGTCTATCATTATGCTCCAGAAACTCTTCGAGCTGTTCGAGCGGGACATAGACTTCTGATGGGGCAACACTTGGGCCAAGTCTCTTGATCCTCAGGGGATAGAATCGTTCATCCCATTCGTGATGAGCCAGCTCAGATGACTCCACAGTTCCGTTATATCGATTTACAAAGTGCTTGAACTTCTCAACTTCTCCAGCGACTTCCGCCTCAGTCCCTTCATAGGTGCTAAGCACTATCCATTCTCCGATAGTTTTAGGGGCTTTGTCAATCTCTCGAAGCATACGGAAGAATTCTCCAGTTATGAAATGAAGATAGAATGGACGCGTGGCTTCAAGTAGTTCCTTTAATGCTCCAATCATCAGTTTTCTGCTACGGAATGATGCAACCATTGGGACAATATTCCTCAACGGGATCATCTTCAGTACAACTTTGGTTATGATCCCAAGAGTTCCGTTGCTGTCAATGAACAATTGAGTGACATCTTGTCCGATCTCATCGTGACCTACTGGACCCCAGTGATATGCGTCAGTCCCGGGATGGTAGCGGTAGTCAAGCCCCTCATAGCCTTCGAACAGGGCTTGTCCTGCGTCCTTTGTCCGTATGATCTGTCCATCCGGGAGAACGACCTCTAGGTCGACAACTTGCTGTGCAATGCCTCCGTACTTTGTGCTGCCGATTCCTGTACCTCCGGCAGCGACCCATCCTCCGACTGTACTTGATGGTGCACTCGAGGGGTACGCAGCAACCGCGAGACCTTCATCTTCCAAGTCCTCGATGAGTTTTCCCCAGATGATCCCGGCACCAACCTCGACGGTCATGCTTTCGCGATCAATGTTGTAGATCTCATTCATCCGAGTCATTTCGACAACAATTCCGCCCTTGGTGGGCAGGACACCACCGTACCCACTTGTCCCATGACCTCTAGGTATGAGAGGGATCTTCTCCTTGACACAGTACTGGAGCAAATTGGAAACAACCCCACTGCTGGTCGGCTGGGCAACGGCCTCGACCTCGGTGTTCAGAAGGTCATCCACTAGCCCCGGCAGTGCTGCAATGTCTTCGGAGTAAAGGCGTTTCATGTACTCTTCAGCTGAGAAGTAGTCCTCACCCACGATGTCTGCTAGTTCTCTCAGATGTCTTCCCCTTAGCATGACGACCACCTACTCAATTCCCAGGGCCTCCACCACAACTTGCGAGAGGTCTTTGAATACAATTTTCGACTCCATCTGTTCAAGGCCATCGCGAAACGACATCGTGCAAGATGGACATTCACTGGCCATAATCTCCGCACCCGTGCGTTGTGCCATTTCAATCCTGCGAGTAGAAACGCGAACGGACATCACTGGATTCGTGCCCTTCAGCATTCCTCCACCTCCGCAGCACCTCGCCCTATTCCGAGTGTGCTTCATCTCACGAAGCTCCAACCCCGGTATGGCGCGAAGCACCTGGCGGGCTGGATCATAGATTTCTTGGTGCCTTCCGAGCTCACAAGGATCATGCCACGTCACAACATGATTGTAGTTTTTAGTGAACTTGAGTTTGCCCTCGTCAAGCATACGTTTTACAAACTGAGAGTAGCTTAGGAATTCGAGTCCTTCGACAGCTTCCTTGCCTATGAGGTGTGGATACTCTTCGGAGAAAGCTCGGTGGCAACCAGGGCAGTTGAAGACAACGGTCTTGACGCCAAGTCGTTTCAAGGCTTCCAAATTGTGGTCAGCCAGCTTGATGCCGCTTTCGAAGTCCCCTGCAACGAAGTATGGATTTCCACAGCAGAACTCTTCTTCACCGAGGAGTGTGTAGTCGATGCCTAGATGCTCGAACAGTTTGACCGTGTTTTCCCCCATATGTGCCAGAGTTCCTTTGAAAGAGATGTTGCAGCCCGCGAAATATGCCACTTCAGCTTCTCGAAGGAACTTGTCTTCAACCATGTCATCGACCATATCTGTCCATAGCATGCGGTCGTCTTGGTCTATGTCCATAATGTTCTGACTGTTTTGAATTGCATTGTCGATATAGCTGACAATCTCCGGCCATTCTCCCAGTTTGGCAACTTCATTCCTTATGAGCTGCCAGAATCTTAGAAGAGGGATGTTGGTTTGACAAATCTCTTGACAAGCTCCGCACAGAGTGCATTTGAAGATTCGATCAGCGAAGTCGGCTGGAATAGCCTTGTTCTTCTTGATGAGTTCTTTCAGTTGGAAGAGTTTGCCTCTTGGTGACTGTGAGTCCCACAGGGTGTCAAGATATGCCGGACAGACAAAGGTGCAGAAGCCGCATCTTGCACAGATTGTTGGCTCGACATCCAGTTCTTCTGCCTTCAGTCTTTCGAAGAGCTCTGAAACCATTTGCTAGTGCACCTCACGGCCAAGGAAGACCAATCCAATCTAGGATTGGCTTGAGGATGGACTCACCGTAGACCGCAATACCACCCATCGCACCCATGAGGATCATTAGAGCTCCTCCGAAAACGACCAGTATCCCGTAGGTCAACCATGAAGAGGTCTTGTCCCATACAGCGTCGCCAAGCTTCGCGCGTAGAAGAATTACAAAGAGGTAAATTTCAGTGGCAATCGCTGACCACAGAATCTTGAATCGCATGTAAGGATCGTTCACTAGGGCGACCATGGGCCAGTCCATGAAACCAGTGACCATTCCCGCTATCAGACCCAAGAAGGTGATTATATTCCCCCAATACACGAATATGTCGAACTCGTGGAAGACTCTCGCAAGTCGTGTTCCAGGAGTTCTTATTCCATCCCGGAACACAAACCGTAGTATCAGGTTGACCAGTGCCACTGCAGCAGTAGCCGTACCAATTCCAGTGTGAAAGTGTACAAAGACAGGGTGCAAAGCCATTGTTATCACCTATTCGGAGAAGATCTACGTATTACCATGATGCCGAGTAGCACAAGCAGGATTCCGGCCGCAGGGATGAATGTGATCATCATCGTTTCCCAGATTGCAACAAGCTCCTCTGGGCCTGG
>JBHLRV010000272.1:0-3353 GCA_048882205.1 Candidatus Thorarchaeota archaeon
GAGGTTGGGAAAGTGGGAGTCGCCATCGACTCACTCGCTGACATGGAGATACTCTTTGAAGGAATACCCCTGGACAAGGTCAGTACCTCAATGACTATCAACTCTCCCGCTGCAGTGTTGCTGGCAATGTACATCGCCGTCGCCGAGAAACAAGGTGTTCCCATGGGGAAGCTGCGCGGGACAATTCAAAATGATATCTTGAAAGAGTATGCCGCTCGAGGAACCTACATTTTCCCTCCAAAGCAGTCGATGCGTCTAATCACTGATACTTTCAAGTTTTGTTCTGAGAATCTGCCGCTCTTCAACTCTATCAGTATCTCTGGCTACCATATTCGCGAGGCTGGGTCAACTGCTGTGCAAGAGGTGGCCTTCACACTTGCTGATGGTATAGCCTACGTAGATGCAGCAATCAAATCTGGTCTTGACGTTGATTCATTTGCTGCTCGTCTTTCATTCTTCTTTGGGTCTGCCAGCGAGTTCTTCGAGGAGATTGCGAAGTTTCGAGCAGCAAGGAGAATGTGGGCGAAGATCATGAGAGAACGCTTTGGAGCCAAGGACGACAAGTCATGCAGGATGAGATTTCATACTCAGACGGCTGGCTACACTCTCACTGCGCAACAACCGGACAACAACGTGGTCCGTGTGACACTCCAAGCACTTCAAGCCGTTCTTGGAGGGACGCAGTCGCTACACACAAACTCACGCGATGAAGCTCTTTCACTCCCCACACAAGACTCAGTACAGATAGCACTGAGGACACAACAGATAATCGCCCATGAATCTGGCGTTGGCGATACTGTTGACCCTCTGGCAGGGTCCTACTATGTTGAAGCCCTCACACGAGAGATTGAGAATAGGGCAAGTGAGTACATCGAGAAGATAGATGCCATGGGCGGTGCAGCTGCAGCGATTGAGAAAGGGTTCATTCAGAAGGAGATTCACAACAGCGCCTATGCCTATCAGAGAAGTGTGGACCAAAAGAAGAGGATAGTTGTTGGTGTAAACGACTTTCTCGTGGAGGAAGAGCAACAGTTCGATTACCTTCGAGTTGATCCAAAAGTTGAGGAGGAACAGATTTCCCGACTCAACACACTACGAAAGAAGCGAGACCTCGATGTAGTGGAATCCACTCTTGATGCCCTGAGAGCCGGCGCGGAGGGCGATGCGAATCTGATGCCCCTGATTCTTGATTCAGTCAGGGCCTTTGCCACCCTAGGAGAAATATGCGGGGTCCTTCGTGACGTGTTCGGAGAATACAAGGCACCAGACATCCTATAGGAGATGAGAAGATGACTATAGAGCAGATTGACCACATAGGAATAGCAGTCGAGAGCATCGAAAACGTACTTCCCTATTACCGGGACGTGTTGGGACTTGACTATGGCGGTCAGGAAGAGGTTTTGGAGCAGATGGTTAGAGTGGCCTTTCTGGGCATCGGTGAGAGTCGCATTGAACTCCTAGAGCCCACCTCTGAGGACAGTCCTGTAGCCAAGTTTCTATCAAAACGGGGCTCTGGTATTCACCATGTTGCCATGAGGGTCAATAACATCGTTGATGCATTGCAGGCTCATGAAGAGAAGGGAGCAGTCCTCATTGACAAGGAACCGAGAGTTGGAGCCCATAACACGAGGATTGCATTTGTTCATCCCCGTTCCGCCGGCGGAGTTCTAATTGAATTGTGCCAGAAGCCTGAATGAATTCCCCCGCTATTTCGCAAGAACATCATTCAGCGTATCTGCAAATCGCAAGACATCATCTTTGTCAATCATTCTATGAAGCACTAGTCTGGTCCGGGTTCCGAAGTGGGGGTCTCCCAATACAATGATGTTGTGCTTCCTGAGCTCCTCAGAGAGCTCCATCGAGTTGATCTTGAAGTTGTCCAATCTTATGAACAGGATATTGGTTTCAGGTTCTTCTACTATCAAATTGGGGATTGCTGACAAGCGATCAGATAGCAGTCGAGCGTTCTCGTGATCTTCTTTCAGTCTGTCAACCATCTTCTCAAGAGCAATGATTCCCGGAGCAGCAATGATTCCGGCTTGTCGCATCCCTCCACCTAGCTTCTTTCTCGTTCTATGCGCTTCGTATATGAAATCCTCAGTCCCAGCAACAATGGAACCAACCGGCGCGGAGAGGCCCTTGCTGAGGCATATCATGACGCTGTCTGCCTCCTTGACTAGATCCCTTGCCGGAACGCCGAGTGCTACGGCTGCGTTGAACAGCCGTGCACCATCACAGTGGACTCTCATTCCGTTCTCATGAGCCACATCGGCTAGTGCGTCAAACTGCTCTGGACGAATGATGGCGCCACCCGAGGAGTTGTGTGTGTTCTCAAGGACGACCATTGATGTCTTCGCATAATGTGAGTCATCTATGTTGATAGCTGAAATCAGAGTTTCTGGAGAGATGTATCCCCTCGTTCCCTTCACTGGTTTCGGGAAGAGACCTCCAATGGATGACATTGCTCCAGCCTCGTACATGAACGAATGAGACTTCTCTTCAACAACGACCTCGTCACCACGGTTAGTCTGGGACAGTAAAGAGATGACATTCCCCTGTGTACCAGAAGTGACCAGAAGCGCAGATTCCTTCCCTAAGATCCTTGCTGCCTTTTCCTGAAGCTCGTGAACTACTTCGTCCTCATCAAAAACGTCATCACCAAGGCGGTCTTCCCTATGAGCCCTTACGATTGCTTCAATCATCTCATCTGTTGGTTTTGTAACCGTATCACTGCGGAAGTCAATGGTCTTCATGGCATCTGTCAGTTGAGCAATCGCCGTTTTATCCTTCCGGTGGATACCGTCCTAGAGAGGTTCACTTTCTACCGGGACCGTACATATCGGTCCAGTATTCGATGGTGAATTGACATACGTTGAAACCTCGTACGCTTCCATATCGAGTGAGGTAAATGGACTGAGTAGGCCCTTGAGGCTCTCAATATCCTGGTTCTCTGGGTCGATCCAAGAATTCTCATCCTTGCGGTCCAAGACCACCGGCATTCGATTGTGGATTGATTTGAGCAGTTCATTTGGAGATATGGTCAAGATTGCGCAGCTCAACAGCGTCCTACCGGTTGGTGCCTTCCAACTGCTGTAGATTCCCGCAAGAGCAAAGGGCTCTTTAGACTTGAGTCTGACATGCATAGGTTTCTTGACTTTCCCCACCTTCTGCCACTCATAGAAACCAGTTGCTGGAATCAGGCACCTCTTTTTGGCAAAGGAGTGTTTGAAGACTCTACTTTCAGCAACAGTTTCAGATCGGGCATTGATCATCCGGTTCCCAATCTTCCGGTCCTTCGCCCAGAAGGGAACGAAGCCCCAACTCATGCCGAGTAGATGGACTTCAGGATCCAT
>JBHLRV010000273.1:0-3352 GCA_048882205.1 Candidatus Thorarchaeota archaeon
GAACGATACAGAATCGACCTGTTTCAACTTGGCGAGTCTGCAAGAATCGACTTTCAAGAACAACTTGATGGAGTCAATATCCATCTTCGCAACCTGTCCTCATTCTCGTCAGACGAATTTGAGGGTCACTTTGCAGAAGCTATAGAGAGTCTATTGCCTACGCAACATGATTAGAATCGCCAAGGCGAGTCCGGAGGCTCTCTATTGAAGACAATCGGGCTTCCAGAAGGTCAGTCTCGAGCTCCACAAGTTCGAGGACCTTCCTAAGAGCGTCAATCTGATTGACAAGCAGCTGAATGGTGGCAGCCTCGTCCTCTTCTATGGGGTCTGTCACCGGGGTGGAGTATTCTTCTGTGACAGACAGGAGAGTATCGTGAATGGTGTCAAGCCTTTTGCCCACTTCCTCGATGGCATTGATAGTATCCTCCATCGATTGCATTCGGATGTCGAAGTCCCTATTCGGTCTTCTTGACAGCGTTGATTCACCCCTGTGCTATTTCAGAACCCTTGAAGCTCGTTTCTCAATCTCCTCTAGTTTGGATCCCAGCTCCTCAAGACGGCTGACAATCTCCTTGAGGCTCTTTTGTGCAAGTTCTTGGGTTGCCCTATTTCTGGGTTCGTCAGGCACCACGGACGTTCTAGCCCTCTGCAGCTCGCTAAACGCTTCTACTAGCTTTCGCGCACGAGCTTCAGTTGATTCAATTCTTCTAAGAAGCTGTTCTACAGGTACCTTGTCGAGACGCTTCTCAAGGTTCTCAACTTGAATGGCCAAATCGCCAAGCGCAGACGCTTCGATTCCTACTGGTGCAGTAATATCGACCTCAGTCCTAGCTGGCTCTTGTGGTGGAGCGTCCTTCGCAACTTCACTAGCGAAAAGGCCAGAAACTTCTCCAGTAGGCGTCGGAGGCTGGATCTCCTCGCCCTTAGCCAGCCATGCAGGAAGAAGATACTTTCGAGTGATTTCTTCAAGAGGTTCAGAGGCAAAGATGACAAAAGTGGCTATTCGCCTAGGCAAGTCCCAGATTGCCACCTCAATCTCTTCATCTCTAACGAATAGACAGCATGATACTGCTTGTTTCATGGTCTGATACAAATCCAAATCTTGAAGCCATCTGCTGTAGAGTAAGGCAAATGCTGGGGTTTGCCTGAGCTTCTCGGAGCGAAATAGGACCTCTACTTCTGCGTCGTCCGACCTTCTCATCGATTTCTTGACCCAAGTGGCAGGGTCGAACTTGTCCTTTGGAATCTGCAGGCAGATGCCCTCGCGGACTTTCTTATCGGAAAAGTCAGTCTTGAGCTGCTCGACGTAGTCTAGATTCGGTTCATCAAACTCCGCTGAGAGGCTCTCTCCTAGACCATATCTAATCACAAAGCGAACGATGTCATGTGGAGTATATCCCTCGGACCAAAAGGCTGCAACGTGCTTGCCACCTGAAGGTGAACTCTTCAAGTCACTGAGAAAGACTGAGAACTTACTTTTGGTCAGACCCCTTTCGCCTAGGACAACCAGGCCATACCTCCTTGGAGCATCCATGGCCCTGTCAGACATAAGCCGCACGGATTGGTCTGCTGGAGCGAGATACCTCTCTCGGTTTGCCTTGGATTTGAGTGTGCCCTTGAGTCCTTTGGCAGTCAATCCCCGCTCAATCCATCCGGATTGAAGACCTGTGTCCGGGAGCCTTGCGCAGAGATATCCGATTATCTCGCCACTCGTCCTTGATGCTTGGAGTCTAGTTTCAATCTCTTTGTCCATTGTGAATAACTACACTCCTTACTCATTTTGACAGTTCCGCTTAAACACGGATAGTATTATTTGTGCATAAGAGACTCCATTCTGATTGCGCCGTCGAATAGCAGTGAGTCCCAATCTTCATTCCCCTTTCAGTAGAGGCGTGTCTTGTAGATCTTTGTCGCAAGTGACTTGGACCCATAGAGAACCTCAACTCTGACGCTGGCTTTTCCTTTCTCAAATGACATAGGTACAAGATTCATCATGATGACTTGGTCAGACCCGGGACCAATCTCGTGCCGCTCATTAGTGACTTCAGAAACACCATCTTCTGTAATCAGTGTCACAACGATTCTGACTCCTACTACTGCGGAACTTGGATTCTTGACTCTCACATCATACTTGAATGGCTTGCCTGCAACAAGAGCATCAGGAACCTCGCTGGTGACCACGGTCAGACCCATCTGAGATGTTTCAAGAGGTCGGCCCTTTGGCCATCTTGCTATCTTGCCCAGTTCAAGGAGGCGTGAAAGAGAGGTCTTCATCTCTCGAAGCTCAAGATCGAGTTCCGAAGCAGCCTGTCCAATGTCAAATGCACCGTCATTGGCCTTGTAATAGGAGAGGACCTTTCGGTCTGCTTCAATGAGGTCACTCATACCCTCAAGAATCTCTAGCATTGCATTGGGCAACTCATGCGCCTCCTGTAAGGAGTAGTACCGCCCACCCTCTACCGCATCGGCAATGCTCTTGAAAGAGTCCCGGACCAAGGGATTGCAGCCGCAAACGAATATGAACATCGTCGCTCCGTAGGTACTCTTGAGCTCCCGCACTTCATTCCTAGGATCATATCCCTTTGGACAACCGTCTGGGAAGTGGTCATCTGCAAGTTGGTTATACTCTCGACCATGTGGAGGAGCGTCGCCGACGAGGAGAAGCACCTTGTAGGCATCCGGCTCCCAGGAGAGTCGCATCCTCGCATCATGAAGGCCGTCAGCAACGGCCTCTGGCGTGTCTCCACCTTGTGATGGCTTGAGCTTTGATATCTCCTTGTGAACACTCTTTATCCTGCCCGTGAAGTCAAAGATTCTAGTTACATAGGTTCGGTCCTGAGGAGGATGGTCTCGATATGATACAATCCCGAACCTGATACTCAGTCCTTTGGTGCGTGTGACGACCTTCTCAACGATGTCGAATAGACTGTCTTTGACTGCTCGAATATCGTCCTTCATTGAGCCAGTCGTGTCGACGACAAATGCAACTTCTAGTTTGGGTCTGTACAGCCCAATCCACTCCAAGTGAGCTGTGTTTCTGCCACAATTAAGCTTTTGCTGGGAATCTATGCGTAGGAGATTTTAGGGGCTTGGTCCGAGCATGAGGTTGTGTGCACAATGAGTGAGGTCGATCTGCCCATTGAGTTTGAGTTTGAAGGAGGCATATTGCTCAATGCTATGCTTGAGAGAGTTCGAGCCCCACTGATCATAGAGGAAATGAAGTCGAAACTCCCAATTGAAGGGAGAGCTGCATTGATGAGGGCTGAGATGCAAATCACTCTTGGAATTGGGAAAGGAAATATCAAGCCTACCAAAGAAGTGACGCGCGGAGACATTGCCTACATGCCGCTTG
>JBHLRV010000274.1:0-3347 GCA_048882205.1 Candidatus Thorarchaeota archaeon
CAACTGTGGGAATCCTGATGTGCCATGTCTGGGGGGCAGACGGAAAAGAATCGCTCGACAGAGCTGCGGATCTTGGACATGCAATGCAAATCACTAACATTCTGAGAGATATCAAAGAAGACTACAACAATGGCAGAATCTACCTTCCAGCAGAAACGCGAAGGGAGTTTCGGGTAAGGAAGGCAGACTTTGAGGCTACTGAAGTCAGTACAAATCTGAAATGGCTCATCAAACATGAGATTGCGAGAGCAAGATCGCTTTACGCAAAGGCCGAAATAGGCATGCGTGACCTTCCTCCCGCTGCTGCTTTCACAGTGAAGGTCGCCGGGAGGGTCTATTCAGAGATCCTGAGGGAGATAGAAGGGATGGACTATAACGTCCTTGGCAAACGAGCCGTGGTTCCGAAATGGAAGAAGCTCTGGATTGCCTACAGACTAAGGAGCGAGTACTTGCGAGAGGCAAAGGAATTGACCTCTCTTTCGCGAGAAAAGGACTAGTCTATTCGTTCGCTAAGACTAACGGATACTAAGAGGTGAATTGTCCATGGAGAATTCCGACCTGGGACAGGGCAGAAGCGTGGTGATTGTTGGATCTGGTCTTGGCGGCCTTGCCGCTGCAGTTCGAATGCAGGCCAAAGGTTTCGAGGTGACTCTGGTTGAGAAGCGTCACCAACTGGGAGGTAGGGCAGGCGTATTCACAAAGAAAGGATACACGTTCGATACCGGACCCACAATTGTTACTCCGCCAACTGTAATCGATGAGGTCTTTGAGGCAGCTGGTCGAAATCGGGCAGACTACGTTGAATTGGTGAACGTGTCTCCCAAATATCGACTATACTTTCCCGATGGAACACACATGAACTATGGAAGCTTGGAAGAGAACCTGAAAGAGATACAACGAATTAGCCCAGAAGACGTTGAAGGATACAAGAAGTTCATGGCTAAGACAAAACCCGTGTATGAGCTCGGGTTCGAAGGCTTCGGTTCGGTCCCATTCGAAACCATCTGGAGCATGGCAAAGATGGCTCCTGCCGGAATACTTCACCAGGCATATCGGAGCGTCTATGGTAGAGTGTCTAGTTTCGTCAAGGACGAGAGGCTGCGCATGGCACTCTCATTTAATCCTCTCTTTATTGGGGGCAACCCCTTTGACGTTACTTCCATCTACACCTTGATCACATACATCGAGGAGAAGCATGGAGTCTGGTGGGTGCGCGGAGGCACGCACAAGCTGGTTGAGGCAATGGAGAGGCTGTTCAAAGAACTAGGGGGGAAGATAGTACTGAATAGCGAAGTGGAAAGGATTGAAGTGTCAAAGAAGAGAACTGTCACTGGTGTATCGACCAAGGATGGCAGGCAATATGACACTGAGATAGTAATCTCGAATTCGGATGTCGCCAATACGTACATGAACTTGATAGATTCAGAATTCAGACTCTGGAATACCGACAAACGCTACGAGAAGGCGAAGTATAGCATGAGCCTTTTCATGGTTTATTTTGGAGTTGAGAAGAAGTATCCTGACATGACCCACCATAGCATTGTTTTCGGCTCGCGATACAAAGGACTACTGAATGATATCTTCAAGCGCAACGTAGTACCGGACGATTTCTCAACGTATCTCCACATTCCCACTAGAACAGACCCTCAGCTTGCACCAGAAGGGTGTGAAGCTATGTATGCCTGCACTCCGGTTTCAAACTTGGATTCTAAGACTGATTGGGAAGATAGGAAGGAGGAGTTTCGCGATCACATACTCTCGACTCTAGATAGGAGTATCCTTCCTGGCCTAGTGGACAGCCTAGCGGTTTCGAGTGCTTTTACTCCTGCCGACTATGAGCGCGAGTTTGACTCATACAAGGGGGCCGGGTTCCAGCTTCAGCCTCTTCTTATGCAATCTGGCTATTTCCGTCCTCACAATAGGTCCCGGGATGTGAAGGGCTTGTACTTAGTTGGGGCAGGCACGCATCCAGGGGCAGGTGTGCCAAGCGTGATTATGAGTGCGGCCATAACAACGGAACAGATATTCAAGGACATTGGAAATGCCAAGTAGTCGGTTGCCGTTGACCTTGCAATTGTCTACTCGTTGTCATCCCAGATGGTCTACAAGAAGGCATACAAGCTTAGAACGCCATCCAGCCACCGTCTACTGCCAACGTGTGGCCAGTGATATACTTCGCATCATCGCTTGCCAAAAAGCATGCAGCACCCCTGATCCATTCGTTCTCTGCGAACATAGGGAGTGCCGTCCGATCCTTGATTACCTTGCTTATCTTCTTGTCCGTCATTGCCTCAATGGACATAGCGGTGGGGAAGAATCCGGGTGCTATTCCATTGACTCTGATATTGTGTTCTCCTAGTTCAATTGCAAGAGCCTTGGTCAGGAGATTCATGCCGGCCTTTGATGTATAGTAGCTTACTTCGGTGAATCTTGTGGCGCCGAATCCAAAGGTGGAGGAGATGTTGATTATGCTCCCGTGCTTCTTCGGTATCATTATCTTTGCAACCTCCCTCGAAGCAACGAAAGCAGACGTGAGGTTAACGTCCATCACTTTGTTCCAGTCTTCAATTGTCTGTTCAAGCAGAGGTTTGAAGACGTACATTCCGGCATTGTTGATCAGAACATCAACCGTTCCCAACTTGTCGACTGTGAAATCAACCATATCGATAACTTCTTTCTCCTTGGAAACATCCGCCTTGAACGCGAGAGCTCTTACACCGTATTCCTCGGACACCTTCTTGGCAATCTTGTCCAGCAGCTCCTTCCTCCGCGCTGCCAAGACGACATGCGCACCAGACTCCGCAAATCCGTATGCGAATTGCTCTCCAAGTCCTGCTGAGCCACCAGTGATTATGACGACCCTGTCAGTGAGATCATACTTTACCATTCCAGTCCTCTCCTATTGTACTATGTACAGAACCGAATGTCCAAACCTCCATATAAAGACTGAAAGAGGCCTACTTAACTGGTTGTCGAATGACAGTCTTGAGCTTCTCCGGAGCAGTTCTCCTGGGGTCTCCAAGGTAGATCTCATGATGCTTTCCCCGTAATCTGTAGCCTTGCTCCTCTGCAAAGTTATGTAGTTTCTCTATTGTAGGAGCCTCCTCCGAGTATGGTCCAATGTGCATAATCTGCACTGAAAGCCCCTCATGGTATGATTCTAGTCTGAGTTTTGAGAGGGCTGCCAGTTCCTTCTTCTCTCTCACAACCTCAATTGTGTCAGACAGGAAGTCAAGAGTCACCTGTTCAGGCTGCATTATCATTGAAGTCCATGACCAGTCATCCTTCGCTTCCGGGTCGAACTCTTCTTTTCCCTCAATCCACCAAAGGCCCTCAAGTGGCATAAC
>JBHLRV010000275.1:0-3343 GCA_048882205.1 Candidatus Thorarchaeota archaeon
ACACTTCTGCGTTTGACAACCTTCTCTGTGCTGATGCTACTACGAACAACATGAACAAGCAAGTCATCGAGATTGTGCATCATCGTTGCCTCGATGATCTCTGGCCTTGGGTCAGAAGAGGGAGTGTCCCACATGAACTGGTAATAGGAGATTGCGGGGGCTGTTGTCCGATCTCGTACATCGAGCAGCGTGATTCCCTTCGGTTCTAGGATTCGCTTGAGGTAGGTCTTCCGCCCGCGGAGCGGCCCTGAGAGGCTCAACTAGCTTCCTCCGATTCTTCCTCATGGTGTGTCTATGAACTATATAGATTGCGTTCGACGATTCCGTTTCGGAACCTGCTACTCATTGGCGCCTTAGGGGGCCGGTGTAATTATACTGAAGATTTATATGGAAACTGTACATTACTACAGTTAGTGCATTGACAATGACAGAAGACATTGACCGAATCAAGGAAGAGCTTGACGAGATACGGAGAATCAAGGAGGACCTCCGTGATGAGCTAGATGAAGTGCGCCGCATCCGAAAGAAGAGTAGAATCCGCCCGCCAAAGCCACCACGCCCAAGAGCGGCAATCGTGGATCTGAGGGGTCTCACAGACAGCCTAGAGGACATGATGGAGGGTCTCGGCGATCAGATCCGTGAGTCGTTGAAGGGTGTGGAAGAGATTGGAGAGGCATTCTCGGGACCCGCCCTCCATGTTCGTTCAAGGAGGAAGGGAAGGCAGGAGAGGGAGGATGAGAGGATTCCTCCGGAGCGTGTGGCCCGGGTAGTGAGCCCCTTGGGAAGTGAAGAGAGACTCAAGATACTCGATTTCCTGAAGGATGGTGGCAGGAGCTTCAACGAGCTTGAGAACCACACAGGAAAGACTGGAAGCTCACTCACACATCATCTCAGTCCGCTTGTTGAGGCTGGCTATGTGATAAAGGGAGAGGTTCGTGGCACTTACTATGTGACAGTGGAAGGTCGTCTTGCATACAGACTTGCGCAGTGGTTGACAGGGAGAGTCGAGAGGGAACGTTCCAGAAGTGGGAACAATGGAAACGGCGAGTCTGAGATCAAAGTAGTGATTGAAGACGATGAGGACGAACCATCAGAGGAGGATGACTGGTAATGAAGGAACTCACGCCTGAAGGACCCATTATGGTTACAACCAGTTCTCACGAGCTAGTTTCACACGAGAAGGCAGTGCTCGAGCTGAAGGAGGGCTGTGCCTGGGTCTATCTGACTCACAATGGAGAGAGAGAAGGCATCGCATTTGCTGGGCCTTCCAGATTAGCAGTCGACGCCATCACCGAAACAGAGGCAGGTGCTTCTGGGGAATCTGTCACCGCCACGCTACAAGGAATCCAAGTCTACCTAGGTGAAGCCGGACTCGAGGAACTGTCAAGAGAGGCTGGTGAATTTGATGTGGATGCTCTCGGTTTTGAAGGGATCACGGGATTCATGAGTGACGTCAATACCGCCATTCGGGACAAGGTCAACGGAAGAGGTGACAAGCGAATCCATGATCAAAAGGGCAGCGTGCTTCTTGGCACTGATTCCCATTCCAAGTCAATTGTCCTAGCCGTTGGAGAGAAAGGACTTGCCTTTGTATATGACGAGAACGTCTTTGCTATCGGTGACGAACAGTTGGTGCAATTAGATAGGTCTGGTGTCAGAGTTAGGGGAAAAGAGGGAAGGCCGATCACGATATGTTCGGACGGAATCATTGGACTTGAGGGTTTCAATGAGATCGGTCCAGCAGTTGGGACCCTTGTCAGCGGGGCCCTGAAGAGCCTCGTTGCGCTCAAACCCTGGAAATCATTGAAAGCTATTCGTTCTATGCCTCCTGTATGGGATAACGTAGACGATTTCGACTGGGACGACTAGTTTATGTCTGAATCTGTGGACCCAGTGCTCTAGGTCGCAGCTGTAGCTCATATAGCGAATAGTACTTACCCCGTTTCGCCATGAGTTCTTGGTGTGTGCCTGTTTCAACAATCTTCCCCATTTCCAGAACTACAATCCTGTCTGCATTCACTATGGTGGACAGGCGATGAGCGATCACTATTGAGGTCCGGCCCTGGAGCAACGTTCTCATGCCGCGTTGAATGGCATGTTCTGTGTACACATCAATAGAACTGGTCGCCTCGTCGAGCACAAGCACTTTTGGGTTGGCCAAGAGCGCCCTGGCAAAACTCACCAATTGACGTTCGCCTTCTGATAGCCTGTTTCCCCGCTCACCAACCTCTGTGTCAAATCCGTTCTCTAGGTTCTCGATTAGTCTCCTTGCACCAATCGTTTCTGTCGCGCGCACAATCTCATCATCTGTCGCCGTAGGCTTACCATATCTAATGTTGGCCCTCACTGTGCCCATGAACAGGAATGGGTCCTGCAGCACCAAACCTATCCTTGCGCGAAGTGATTCCTGTGTGACTCTGCGAATGTCAATCCCATCAATCTCGATCGAGCCTTTCCAGACGTCATAGAACCTGTTGAGGAGGCTCACAACCGTCGTCTTTCCGGCTCCGGTGTCACCCACAAGTGCAATTGTCTCTCCTGCTTGAATCTCAAGGTCGAAGTTCTCTAGTACAACAGTATCCTCAAGATATCCGAATGTGACGTCTTTGAAACGAATATTACCATCCAACTCGGACATTTCTGAAGCATCTGGGCTATCCACAATAGTGGGATGCGAGTCCGTCACAGTGAAGACACGCTCTGCACCGGCAAAGGCACTCTGTATTGATGTGTAGAAATTCGCGATCATGAGAATAGGGCGGAAGAACCTGTCACTGAACTGGATGAATAGAATGACCGTGCCCAATGTGATTGTTCCGTCAATTAGCCGAAATCCTCCCAGAAGGATAATCAGGAAGATTCCAAGACCGCTGATGAACCTGATTGAGGGAAAGAAGGCAGCCATTGCCTTTCCCGCGTCAACATTCGACTGATAGTCAGCTCTATTCAGTTCCTCGAATTGAACCACACTTCTTCGCTCTCGAGCGAAACTCTTCGTGACTTTTGCTCCGGAGATGCTCTCTGCCAAGTTCGCAGTCACGCTGGAGATTGTCTTTCTTGTCTTGCGATATGCTTCCCTGAGTCTGCCGCGGAAGAATACGGTCACAACCAAGAGTATGGGCACTATTGCTACTGATGCGACAGAGAGTTGAAGGTCGACAGTGAATATCACTGCTCCAATGGCAAACACAATGAAAATCTGGGCGAAGGTACTGATGAGGCCGCCGCTGAGGAGCTCGCTCATCCTATCTACGTCGTTGATGAGCCTGGAGATGATTCTACCCGAAGATGATTTGTCGTAGAAGTCCTGCGACATTCTCTGGAGATGCTGGTAGAGCTCCTG
>JBHLRV010000276.1:0-3335 GCA_048882205.1 Candidatus Thorarchaeota archaeon
CTTCCTTCATCTCAACAGAATTACTTTCGCGGCTCTTATGCCTGTTATGGTGTGTTCAAGGAAACTACTTTCAATCAAAGTATCCACACAGAATCATGAAGTGAAGGGGCGGTACACGCGTATTACATCTCAATCTTCTCTCGTGCCAGAACCACTGTCTGACCATCGTCCTTGATATTGACAAGCCCTAGCTTCTGATAGTCTTCAATCCATTTGCTCACTGTTGCAGGAGAAACCCCGAGTGATCGTGCGATTTCCCTAACCGACATCTCCCTGTGTTCTTCGACCATCATGAAGGCCTTGGTCTTCTCTGTAACATCCATCAGGTCAAGGTAACCCTCTAGCTTCTGTTGTGTAATGGTCAGTTTGGCGAGTGTGCTGTTGTAATCATTGGTGAGCCGTTCAAGAGACGCAGTTGCCCGTTCAAAGTCACTCTTGACACGTTCTAGCTCCCGGGTCTGGTCTCCAGACTCATAGGACCTGAGTCTTGCCCTGAGATCATCAACTTCCAATATCTCTTCACGATTCTTCTCAATGTCTGCCTCTAGCTGGCCAATCTGGGTCTTGAGATCGCCAATTTCAATGTCCTTCTTTGCCACAAGCTCTCTCTGTTCCCCGGCCTTGGATTCAGCCTCATCAACTCTACGTTCGGCATCATTGACCTTCTCAGTCAGAAGGTCTCTCGCGGCTTCAAGCGATTTCACATTCTGTCGAAGCTCCGCGAGTGCGGTCTTGTCAACTTGAGGTGCCGCTTTCAAACTGGTGACTGTTTCCTCGAGACCCTCTTCTCGGGTCTTTGCCTGTTTTAGGTCTTCTTGAAGCTCAACTACTCGCGCTTCACGGTTCTGCAACTTCTCCTCTGCCAGCTTGAGGTCCCGGCTGAGTTCTTCAGTCTGCCTCTCCAGTTCTTTGACCTTCTTGGTGACTTCCTCAGGTGTTGCTTCCTTTGGCTTCATGAGCAACTCTCTGGCTAGGAATTCCACTTCTGTGGTCGCTCGCTGAGTGAAGTCGTCGACGGTGCTCTTCAGTGTGGTCAGTTCTTCATAGGTCGTTTTCATCGCCATCTTCAGCCCTTCCGTGATGTCGCGGATCTTCTCCATAACTGGGGCTGACATGCCCGTAGTGAGAGTTTCTTCCACCTTCTCAAATTCATCGTTGACAATAGATCTCACTTGGCTATCCACGTATTCAGCTTGAAGGTTTGTTCTAGCGCCCCGCCTGCTTTTGTCAACAATCGTTGTCCTCATGTTGACGAGGTTGCCCTTCAAACCGACCAAGAACGAAAGTACCACCGGTACCAGGTCGCGTTCCACCCTGTCCACAGTGTTCTCCGCTGTGCTCATATTCCTCTCTAACAAAACTAGACTGTCCCTGAGTCGCTCGGCACTCCGTTCGATTTCCATCCGTCGTCGAACCTGTTCTGCCGATTCAACCATGAACACATCGGTAGTCAGTCTACCTGAGTCGATAAGCTCCTGCTTGAGCTCATCGTCAACACCTAATTCCTCCAAGAGCTCATCCACAACGCGCGCTCGGTCAGTTCCGGACGGCTCTTTGTCTGGTTCTTTGCTCATACTAGAACCTCATTTACCTCGTGCCCGCGCGAGCATTGGGTCAGGAGTAGCAGACAACACATAAATCTATTCGCCCGTCAAACGATGTGCTACACTTGGTTTGAGGTTGGGAATTGAGACTGCGGATTGAGATGCAGGCGGATGTTCTAAACAAGAGCCCATCGCGAATCCACAATGGTAGAATGACTTGGCATCTCTTTACAGATGTGGAGAATCAGTTCGTTGAAACGATTGATGTGTTTCCTCCTGCAAGAGTTATGGAGAAGGCTGAACACAACATGGTGGCGGTTCTCAAGGTGCCCGAGATAAATCCTGGTGAGAGCTTCTCTTCAACCGTCATGCTCCGAATCGACACTACGACACGCGACTGGCTCTTGGAGAAACAGGCTATCTCAGAATCCGTCAAGACGAAAAATCGCGGTATGTATACTTCGATGCAGAAGTACTGGGAAATTGAGAATCCAGCTATTCAGGAGCTTTCGCAGGGCATCGCTGAGAAGAGTGATGGAGACCTCACATACTCAAAACTAGCCTATCAGGTTGTCAGAGAGGAGCTGAAGTTAAAGAACCACTTGGATGAAAGACGCGGCGCTGTCAAGGCCGCCATCGAAAAGGAAGGTGACTGCGATGAACACGCAGATCTCTTTATCGCCTTGACACGTGCAGTCAGGATCCCTTCACGTAGAATCATTGGCCATTACTACAAGGGTGCACATGAACCAGAACCACATGCATGGTGTGAAGTCTTTCTTGAAGAGAAAGGATGGATTCCGGTTGATCCAGCTCTTGGTCGATTTGGTGTGCTTACAGAGAGCTACTTCTCTCGTGTCCGAGAAGGTCTTGTTTCGGAACGCCCAACCGTCCAGCTAAAAAGCAGTGGGAGCAACTCAGGACTCTTCCTGATTGAAGAAACAGTCAAAATGTCCACGGTTCTCAATGAGAAACGCTAGAGACCAGTTAGATGACCGGACTCTAGCAGAGTGACAAACATCTCAGCCCCAAACTCCCAACAAGAGTGTGAATCGAATACACAGCATTGAATATTCGGAAGCAGAGGTGCGTTCAGGGCGCTTCGTAGTGTCCCTGCCAAGTGGTGGGCCATCATTTCGCCATAGGCTGACACCTGTGGCAATGATTCCAGGAACCTGTTAGGGGTCGAATCAAGAGGACCCGGTTTGTAGTCACAGACCTGGATTCTGCCATCGACATAGCGTATTAGGTCCACATGACCTGACAGTCTATAGCGGTCAGACCAGACTGGTACCTCAATTGCGATTGTATCTGGGTCGCGATGAAGAAACTCTTTCAGGATTCCATGGTCTGCAGAGTAGGACAGCTCATTTCTAGCCCGATGGTATTCTCGTATTCTTTGAACCAAGTCGTTCTCGATAGACTGAACAACTGATCCCGCTCTTATCAGACGCTTTCTCAGTGCTACTCTCCTTGCCGCCTTCATCTTTGTGAGCTTCAGTCCAGAAGACCGAGCATAGAAGGGGTCAGTGAAAGGTTCTGACGGTACTCTTCCGCTCGATATCAGTGTAAGATGAGCCCACAATGAGGCAAGGTCTCCCTCATTCTTTCCAAGAATCTCATGATGCGTCTTGTTCCATTGAAAGCCGTACGCGACCTTGCCATGTCGATACTCACGCCTTGCTATCTCGTCGCCCCCGGCAGTCATGGCCTTCCGAAACTAGTCCGGGTTCAAATCTTTTTAATTCACCGACATCGAGATAGTGCAGTGATTGAGGTCGCCAGGCTCGC
>JBHLRV010000277.1:0-3332 GCA_048882205.1 Candidatus Thorarchaeota archaeon
TGTCAAAGTTGACCACCTTCGGAAACTGTTCCAGACCAAGATCAAGCTCACATCCCTTTTTGAGAATCTGTCTAGTCTCCGCGGTCCATACATTCCACGTCCAGGGACTATCCTTGAGAACGGGCTTCACGTCTACGCCCTTTCGGCAATAATCTACGAGGTCGAATATGTAGAAGTCCTCCACTAGATTAAGATCCTTCATCTCCTCAGCAAGCTGCAGTACAATCTGTGGTGCAACCAGTGGATACATTGTGTGTGCAACAAACCCGTCGTACTTCCCGTATGTACGTCCATAGAAGTAGAACAGGGACTTGACCTCTAGAACTTGAACCAGTTTGTCCTCCATTTCCGGGACCGCTTGGAGGAGCAGTAGACGCTCCCCCAGA
The DNA here is from genome assembly GCA_048882205.1 of Candidatus Thorarchaeota archaeon. GTDB lineage: Archaea > Asgardarchaeota > Thorarchaeia > Thorarchaeales > Thorarchaeaceae > SMTZ1-83. Next base: position 387 of record JBHLRV010000277.1, read on the forward strand.
CCAAGCTTTCGCTCGTATGTTTGGATCTTGGGAGGTTTCAGTAGCCCCTTTTCATGGAGTTTGTTCAACCTGTATCTTATCGTCCTCTCTGGCAACTTCAACTGTTCGCTCAGATGAGTAGTCGTCACCTTCTTCCGTGCTTCTTGCAGAGCAGTCAGAATCTCAACGTCGGTCTTGTCAAGTGGAAAGGTTAACTTCAGGGCAGTCACTCCCGGATATCTCGTACTTGTGCTAGTGTTGAGGATCAACCAGGATTCTCAACAGGGACATTACCGTTGCTCTGCGTGACCACGGAACCGCGGTATTCTTCCTACTATCTTACTCTCTGCGAAACTTTTATATGTTTTGTTGCCGTATTTTTCCTCAGCGGTTTACAAGCGGCAGCACAAAGCTGAGCAAGATGCCGACCTTATTTCGATGCATCCCGCATTGAAAAGTGCCAGCCGCGGTATCAAAGGATCTGCTGAAGACGCTACTTCGGTAGCCCATTGGAAGTTTCTCAGTCTCTTAGCATCCCCGCGACGTTCAGCGGATTCGACACTATCAACTCCAACGCCACATGATATGTTGGACCAGCAAAGCATGTGCTGCCCTTGAGCCGCACCTTACATCGGAAGTGAATATGGAAATGTCAACGAGACAGATACCAATCATCCAGAGAACCACTCTCCGGGTCAAGCCTGTCGAACAAATGGCAGATGAAAAAGATGAGAAGTATCCTATCTCCGCTCCTGAACTTCGCCGTTATTTGGCCACTGAAGCGGCCGTGCGTGATCTAGAACGCATCAAGACTAGAGGTCTGGTGGAACTCAGGAGCTTGTTCATACGTTGAAAGGAGCTATTCCGTTCAGTCATCTCACCATCGACTGCATCAGCACCAAGTCATCAGCTGGCGGTAGATGTAGCAGCCAGCTGATGAATCTCTTTTTGATGTTTCTATTAGACTACTCGTGTCCATGATTTCTGCATCAGAGTGTATTTCGGAGCACAACAGGATTAATATCACACCCGTCAGAATAGTCCGGAGTTGCCTCAGCGTCAATTAGACACGGAATTGAGGGCGTCCAAACATGCGAGTCAGTCGAAGAAAGAGCAACTACGTCATTCTTCTTCTACTGCTCGCTCTAGCAGGTGTATCTGGAACAGGCTTCGTCTTCCTTTCGCAGCCGTCCTATCCCCCTTCTGACATATTCATCATGGAAACCGCCGGGGACCCAGACTCGATGGACCCTCATGTTAACGATGACATCTACGGTGCCCGAGTTCTCTTCAACGTATACGAAACCCTGTACACATATCCTTGGGGTTCTGCTACTACCGAATCGGCAGTTCCACTGTTGGCAGCATTGGCGCCGGCGACTTCCACTGATGGTCTGCAGTACAACATCTCGCTTCGTCAAGAAGTCATCTTTCATGATGGGACTCCTTTCAACGCCAGTTGTGTCAAATGGAACATAGAGAGAGCAGCCAAGATGTTTGATGTCAATGGTCCAGCATGGATGATAATCGAGCCGCTCAAAGGAGGTGGGACGCTCAAGAATGAAGCATATGTGAGCGGTACGAGCTCCCCTGAGTTTGCAGCTGCGTTCGATGACTGGCAGGCAAATTCAAGCGCATTAGTCGTGTTGGACGCATACACGATCCAGTTCAACTTGGAGTATCTATTTGCGCCGTTCATCGCTGCAATGACCCACTCCGTTGGATCTATGATCAGTCCGACCTATGTTCTTACACATACGGACAACGACACTGGTGCAATGGAATCTCACTGGGGTGTCGATCATGGTCAGACATCGACATTCATGGAAACTCATGCATGTGGTACTGGTCCGTACCTGCTGGAAGAATGGAGACCCAACGAGTTTCTCAAGTTGGAGTTGTTCGAGGACTATTGGAGAATGGACGTGGCTGAACTGGTCATTGCTCCACCTGAATACGCCGGTCACATTGAAACGGTTCTTGTAAGAGTGAACGAGGACGTGACTGGAAGAAAGCTGAACCTCAGGACTGGTCTGGCAGACTACGTCGACTGGCCCATAACCAACGCGGACGAAATCTGGGTCAATGACACGGCCGGTTCTATGGATCCAAACATTGAGGTAAGAACCGATGGCCTGATCTATTCGATGATGGCATTCACCTTCAACTTCAACCGAGTCAACATCACCAGGCAAGGCAATGAAACTGAAGTCCAGAGCCCGTTCGTATACCGAGAACTTAGGAAGTGCTTTGCTTACGCGTTCAACTACGATGAAGCAATCGATACGATAGTCAGAGGTTGGGGCGTCCAAGCCAGGGGCTTCATCCCACAAGGTATGTTCGGTCAGAACTCAGCCTATTGGCCAGAGCACTACGACATTGATGAGGCTGTTGACTGGTGGAACCAGGCAATGCTACAGCCGGGGTTTGTTGAAACCATCAACAACATGTCAGGCTACATCGACCTATACTACAACTCAGGGAGCGTCATTCGTGAAGAGAGCTTCCTGCTTATGAGGGACGGCCTTGCCTCCGTTATGGGGAATCCTGCCACTAACTTGACTGGCATTTCTCCAGTTCCGGAAGTTAGAGTCAACGGTCTCACTCGGCAAAACTACTTGAACAAAGTGGACAACGGTGAGCAACCTATTTGGCTCACAAGCTGGGATCCTGATTATGCTGACCCGCATAACTACGCCCTCACTTTCGCGCACTCGCAAGGCACGTATATGAGCGTTAGTAGCTACCACAATAGTACCCTTGATGAGTGGATCGTCAACGCCTCAGAGTCTGCAGACCCAGCTCAGAGGTTGGAACTGTACAACAAGATTCAGGAACAAGTTTCGTTTGACCAGCCTAGCATCTACATGTACCAACCCCGCCAGTTCATTGTACATAGGGCCTGGCTGAAGGGCAGAGGTCTCAACTTCAACCCAATGCATGACTTCTATGTCTATGAAACCTACA
>JBHLRV010000278.1:0-3289 GCA_048882205.1 Candidatus Thorarchaeota archaeon
TACAGACGGCGGAATAAAGCGTTTTTGGTGGACCTGGGTTGCGATTCCCATCGTATTGACTTCAGTTACTTTCCAAACCGTAACAAACGCGATACCTTCCAGTTCCCAAATGTATTAGGAATCAGGAGAGAATTCCGTCTACGACAAATCACGAATTCACGGAGCTTTTTCATGCCTTCATTTGAGAATCCGTCATAGCAGCTCCTTAATGCGCAGTTATGCTGGAAGGTGCCTTCCTCATTCCCTCTTTCTCATGTCATTTTCGAGAGCATTTACGAGCTTCTCCAAGTTCTCGCCGCTCAAGAGTGAAGTTTCGTAGTATTCCTTGAACTCGACAAATCGTTCTACCATATCAATGCCGTTCAGGGCCTCGACTTTTCTGTCCAGGTCGCTCTTATTGCCTACAAGATAACAGGTGGGCATCTGAGCGTCCCACTCTGTGAACAATGTTCGGATCTCGTCATACCATGCCTTGACTGAGAGAAAGGATTCGAAGTTGTCAAGAGAAAAGAAGAATACAATCACGTCTGCGCCCCTTAGGGCTGTGTGAGGAATGTGGTCAAGAGGGTGAGCATCTTTCACGCGCTGACCTGCAAGGTCTATGAGTTGCACTTTTCCGACCCCAAGGTCTGCTGAAGCAAAATCCATGTACGGGGTTCGTTTTATAGGATTCTCACACACACTCATCTCGCCTGATGAAAGGAATCGTGCAAAGGTCGTTTTGCCTGTGCCCCCGTCACCCACAAGGCAGAACTTGAAGATGTTCCTTGATCTCTTGATCCTAGCCAGAAACTCTTCTCTTGATTCGGGTTGATCCATACAGCCCACCTATCCAGGTTTGCCTTGGAATGCCTTACGAAGAGCTGGCACTCGTTGGATTAGATGAGGAGCTAGAATCTCAAGCTCTTCGCGTTTCATACTTGATTTCAAGTCATTAGATGAGTTGGACGCCAACACTTGATTGATCACGGACTCTATGAAGTCGACCTCTGAAAGTTGTCCAGCCCCAAGTACTACAGTTTCCGTCAGAGCACTCTCTAGATTCTGTGTGAGCTCATTCAGTAAGTTTCTCAGTGAATCCAACTCTGTTGAAACTAAGGTGACAAGAGCTCTATCTTCTGACGCGGGAATTGCACGTAGCATCTTCACAAGATTCTTAGCGTAGGCCAGAGATTCACCTTGGTACACCGTTCGATTCCTGAGTTCGACTCGCGGAGTTTCCGGTAGAGCAGTGATTGCTTGTCGAATCAGTCCGCTATCCAATGGTCCGATGACACCATCTTGTGGGAATGGGTCTTTTCGATAGCTTTCCACGAAGTCCTCAATGAGATAGATCCATGGCTTTGTTTCATATTCATTGAGAGAGAAGATTCTCGGAAGAGTGCGAAGCCAGATTTGGCAATCCTCTTCCTCACCACATATCAAGAAGCTCTTGCCTCTTAGAGTCGTCGAGAATACCTTTGAAAGATCGTCACCAAAACTAAGAATTCGGCGGAGGTCATCAATTGTGTGTGTGTCGATGCGCTTTGATTCTCTCTTGGCAGAATGCTTGTGCCCGCGATACCTGCCATCGCTGTCGACAACAATGATGTTGACGTGAATCTCACCATCACTGCATTCCGATTCAATGTTGTAGGTATCCATCTTGCCGATGGCACTATCAGGTACCGGCTGCTTATCAACCACTCTGACACGATCAGTAGAACCAACTACAATTCTCTCACTGCAGACGCCACATTGAAAGGATATTGCCTCATTGGACAATTCGAATACACGTCCATAACGTCTACTCTTGGCAAGCCCGCTCACAGATCTACGGAGTCCAGAGTCCCATTCTTTCAGCCCGTAGACTTCTAATAAAGTGTCTTTGGATGAATCAGAAGCATCGAGCTGGATTCTCGGCCTCACATACACAATCATGTAGCACCGACTTACACCAAGAATGCAGGATTGGCACTGGGAAATGATGGACCTATGTGTGAACACATGTAGAAGACGCAGACAACTGTGTTAATTCATGAACTGGATGACTACTCTTTTCGCTTGAGAACAAGGATTCTTCTCTGCGAATCAGGGCCATAGGACTCTCCTTTGAAGCCACCCAATTCTTCCAGAACGCGGAACCCGGACATCTTGAGGAGCAGGTCGGCCTCTCTATTGAAGATGATGGCTACCTCAGACTCAACTCTCCTTGTTTCGACTTTTTCACCTTGAGAAGTCTTTACATTGAAGACTAGGGACACCCGGATTAGCTGTTCTACAGGGTCGGGATTGATAATGCCTCTGCGAGAAACCTGACTTCCATCAGCTAGAGAAACTGCGTCATCTTCGAACTCCACTCTGCGAAGGTTCAGGGCGCCAGGATATAGGTCAAGCAAGAAAAGCCCGTCAGGCCGCATATGGTTCCTAATACATCGAAACGCAGAGAGCTGCTGCTCTGAGGTTGTGGCATGTCCGAAAGACGAGGGTATGATGACAAGTGCAAATCTCTGGTCAAGTTCAAAATCAGTCATGCAGCCTTCCACGATACTGACCCTAGCGGCTACATCCGGAGGAGCCCTCTCAAGTCTGCTTCGCGCTACTGCCAACATAGATGGTGACTTCTCAAGCGCTGTCACCTGAAACCCATTGCGTGCCAATTCATACGTCACTCGACCAGCGCCCGCTGCAATATCAAGGATCGGAGACCCCGTTCTTCGGGCGTACTCAACATAGAACGGGAGATCAGAATTGTCGGCAAAGAGGTCATAGAACTCCGCCACTCCCTCGTATCCTGTCTGCAAACCCGCGGTTGAATCTCTATCACTCATTGTACAGACACACTTCTACGGTTGGGCCCCTTCTCGATATGAAGGATTGGTAGAACGCCCTTACTACACCTGACCTATGCAGTCACCCCGGTGGAATCAATGACAATAGGCTCTTCCATGTGACCACGATATCGGTCAGGAACGGGATAGTTGTGGAAGGAATGTGCATACCAACGGTTCATCATGTCTTCGAGTTCTCTATTGATTCTATCCCAGAGAGCATCGTTCAATTTGGGATGGACAGACCACACCCTTCCGTGGGGTGTCTTCCCGATAACACCCTTCTTGGAAACTTGTTTACCTCCCAAGAAGGTAAGATAGGACTGCCCAAACACCTTGATTATCCGCTCAGGGTTGTCAGCCAGATTCACCTTTGTAGGGTCTAAGTCATAGACTGCGATGTCTGCGTCCGCTCCTACTCCTAGGTGGCCTTTTGTGTCCAGCCCCAGAATCTTTGCTGGGGCTGCTCGTGTGGAGAT
>JBHLRV010000279.1:0-3285 GCA_048882205.1 Candidatus Thorarchaeota archaeon
AGACTCATCAGAGGGTCTGAGTTCTTCGCCGAGATAGCTCCCTGGGAAGGCTCCTATGTTGTTGAGAGATCGTATTCGGACACCCCAAGCAGGCTCTGGGATAGGATCAACAAGACACAACGAAAAGAGCAGGTCATGGTTTGGGATCTTGGCGCTCGGGGATGATAGAATGAAGACGAACCATTTGGTGGTAATTGGAAACAGCCGTAGACTAGACCGCCTCGCGGACTCATCTGTCCACCTTGTTGTCACGTCTCCACCATATTGGCGGCTCAAGGACTATGGTGAGGATGTGGGAATAGGTCAGAGCTCAGCGTCCTATGACGAGTATATGGCGGATATCTGCTCAGTATTCAAAGAGTGTGTAAGGACGCTCGTTCCAGACGGCAAACTGATTGTAAACATCATGCCAATCCTTCTCAGCGGAAAGAAGTCAAAGTTCAATCGTAGAGTCACAAAGACGGTCTTGAGCGAGCTAGAGGGATTCATGACATCGCTTGATAACATGTACTTCCACTCGCTCTATATCTGGGACAAAAGAAAGGCAGTCCGTTTCAGCTCCTGGGGTTCTTATCCCTATCCTCCAAATATCCTCTCGTCATATCCCTATGAGTGGATCATCGTGTTCTCCAAGGAGGGCCGACGTCCACCCGTTGACTCGAAGATCAAAGAGGCCTCTAGAATCAGTCACGAGGAATTCACCAAGTGGGCCCAAAACTCAATCTGGGAGTTTCAGCCAGCTTCAGCAAAGTCCGAGGGGCATCCGGCTCCATTTCCTGAAGAGCTACCACGCAGATGCATTCGCCTGTACTCGTTCCTGGGTGACACAGTTCTTGATCCGTTTGCAGGAACGGGTACAACCCTTGCGGCGGCAAGAAGACTCGGTCGCAACTCGATTGGATATGAGATTAATCCAGAATTTGAGAGATTAATCCGAGCCAAACTAGGGGTGGGCGAGGACTGGAACGACGAAGCTACTTTCGAAGTGACCATGTCTGACACTAAATCTAAATAAAGAGGTCTTCCTCCAACTCCTGTTGCATCGGTTGTTTCATGGCTGGAGTTGTAAGAAGGGAGGAATTTTCGCTCGTGCCCTATGATGTCATAGTAGTGGGAGCTGGCCCGGCAGGGTCTGTCACCGCACACGACTGCGCAAGAGCAGGTCTCAGGACACTTCTCTTGGAGAAGTTCTCGCTGCCAAGAGACAAACCCTGTGGCGGAGCTGTGATGTATAGGGGCCTCCGTATATTGAAGGACGGAGTTCCGAAAAGTCTAGTGGAACAGAGAGTTCACGGTCTGAGATTCACCCTTCCAAAGGGCGACTCTGCGGAGTTCCGATCAGATAAGCTGCTCGGAATCACAGTGTTCCGAAGCCGTTTTGATGAGTTCCTCGCAAGGAGAGCGGCCACTGCAGGTGCCGAATTCTTGGAACAGGCAAGAGTATTGGGCGCGACCTCTGATAGGCAAGGAACTACTGTGCGCCTGAGTGATGGCAGAGAATTCAGGTCGCAATTCCTGATAGGTGCTGACGGTGCTAACTCAGTTGTGGCCAAATCGCTGGCCCTTCGGCCAGATCGGAAGGACTTGACCCGTGTAGGATTGGGAATGGAGTCTGATTTTCATGTGGGTGCAGAGGGCGTTCTCGAAGCGATGAATGGCGACCCCTCCATTCTCTCGATAGTCCCCGCCGAGAACAGGGTTTCATATGGGTGGGTCTTTCCCAAGAAAGAGCACCTGTCAGTTGGAATCGCTGGAGCAGCAGCACATATGTTCTCACTTCGACCAATGTTTGATGCCTTCTGTAGGAAGATGGAGAAGGAGATAGGTGTCGAGCTGACTGCTGTGAAACGACGTGCATGGTTTCTTGGTGCCGATGGTGTGGTAAACAAGAACGTCATGAATCGTGTCATACTTGTTGGAGACGCCGCAGGTTTTGTGGACCCGATGATGGGAGAGGGTATTGCATACGCAATGAAATCAGGCGTCTTTGCGGCTGAAGTGATTCTGCAAGCACTAGAAGAAGAGAAGTATGGTGAGGGCTTTCTGGAACAATACCAGAAGCTATGTGTAAGGGAGTTTGGTGCTAACTTCAGAATGGCAGAGTGGGCTGGATTGAGAGGAACTTCCTTTGCCGAATTTGTTCTCACAAAGGCTAGTGGTCATCGTCTGGCATCAGAGATTCTAGCCATGTTAGCTAGAGGAGACATTGGGTACTCAGCTATACCTCAGACAATCGTGAAGAGTCTACCTAGGGAGCTACCGGATATATTGCGTCGTATAGTTCAATCGAGGATGGCAGGTCCCTCCTGAAAAGGTTCTTAGGACCATTCGTAGCTCGGTCATGTCGGACCATGAGGCGTTTGCGGTATGCATGGGTCGTCCAGTTGCTATTCTTCTTCCCCTTTGGAGATGTAGTTGGTCTTCAGACAAGTCACGTTCCGGCCTTTGACGGAACAAACGCCATGATGCATCTCGTACAGCAGTGTGACTTTGGGCCAAGACCTCCTGGGTCTTACAACCTGACACTCAGCAGACTCTACATCGTCAGTGTTCTAGAATCATTTGGCTGGCAAGTCACTCTACAGAACTTCACCTATCTGGGTGTGGAATGCACCAATGTCATCGGAAGATGGGGGTCTATGAACAATGCATCATTGATTCTGGGTGCCCATTACGACACGAGACCTCTTGCTGACGAAGATCCTGTGAACCAGACGCTTCCTGTCATTGGAGCAAACGATGGTGCTAGTGGTAGTGCGGTGTTGCTTGAGCTTTCGCGAGTTCTTCCTGAATCAGTCCGTTCTTCAGTGGAGATTGTCTTCTTTGATGCAGAGGACTCGGGCGACATATCCGGGTGGGATTGGATAGTAGGGTCCACTCACTATGTACAACAGCTAAGTTCCAGTAGAAGAGAGGAGATCAATGCTATGATCCTCCTTGACATGGTGGGTGATGAGAATCTTCATCTTCCTCGCGAAATCACTTCGACAAGGTCTCTTCAGGATGCTGTCTGGTCCCTGGCTGCTAGCTTGGGTCACGATGAGATCTTCATTGACACATTGGGTGGCAGTGTCTTAGATGACCATCGGCCCTTTTTGGACGCAGGCATTCCTGCACTCGATATAATACATCACAACCCCGTCCCAGCCTATTGGCATACCATGGAAGATACACCGGACAAGTGCAGTGCCACAAGCCTTCAAGTAGTCGGACAGGTTGTCGAAACGTTCATTGTAGATGACATAGATGTCGACACCACATTCTCACCCAATCCTCCAGACTACA
>JBHLRV010000280.1:0-3263 GCA_048882205.1 Candidatus Thorarchaeota archaeon
GTGGTGACTGGAATATCTGGAATAGCATCTTCTTCGCAGCGACTGGCATAGTCACAGGCATATACTTCCTTGATGCCGTAAGAACACCCATGTCGGCTACGACTGAGTCTCCATCAGAGCCTCTGATAGCGCTCTGGCGGCTGAAATGTCCACATTGTGCCGCTGTATACGCGTACGATGAGCAGGAAGGAACCGAACCAGGTTTTGTCAGGTGTCAGAACTGTTACAGGGAGTTCGGTCCCACCGCTGACAAGCAAACTTCTCAAGCTAGTCCTGAAGAAGACGTTCAATGACCATATCGTAGTCATCGTAGCTTCTGAGCCTAGGAATGGGAGATTCCCAGTCCAGATGACAGACCTCCTACTGTTCAGTCCAGATCCTTGTTCGATACGATAATGAGGCGGTTGAAATGGGTCAAGGAGAAAGATTAGATGGTTTAAATCCCTGTCCACTGACACCTAGTTCAAAGAGGAGTTTGAAACCTCAAGGTATCAGGAAGAGTTAGAACCTGCACTTTAGACCTAATCCTATCTGGAAGGTTGTCAGTCTAGCACTCGTCTTGATGGCAATCGGTCCATGGATTCTCTGGATGATGTTTCCAACGGTGAGCTAGTTAACAACAACTGCAACAGCAATGACTCAGGAATCTTCCTCCACAATTCGACTTCCAACATCGTGGCCAACAACACCTGCAACAACAACAACTGGGGTGGCATCTCCCTAGGCGGGGATGATTCCAACACCGTGGTCAACAACACCTGCAACAACAACAGCGGTGGCATCAAACTCGATGGCTCAGATCACAACATCGTGGATAACAACATCTGCAACAACAACGGCTTTTCCGGCATCAATCTCTATAGTTCAGATTCCAACACAGTGTCCGACAACACCTGTAACAACAACAGGATTGGCATCTACCTCTATAGATCATATTCCAACACCGTGACGAACAACACTTTCTTGGACAACACAGAGTATGATATAGTCGAGGAGTCTTACGCCGGGGAGTTAGCACACAGGGAGTATGTGGCCGGGCAGTTTGTGTGGTTCCTTGCAGGTTTTGGAATGATTCTTGTGGTTTCCGTAGTTATGGTCGCGAGAATACGAAGAATGGAAACACATGAGAATCAAATGCCACCATAAGAAATGAAAGCCTAGATTCCACTCGAGTCAATCAGAAGCCATTTTGAAGGCTCATTCTGTACAAACCACTTATTGACGTACTCAAGGATGATCTTCTGTGGCGGGAAAGGAACTTTGGGGATTGCGTCCTCAAAGGACGTCCAAATGTATTCGCTATGCTCGAAGTTCAACTGCACTTCTTGGTCGGGCCCTACAAAGGCCACAAAGACCGGGGCAATCCAGTAGTCATCTTTCTTCGGTAAGTAGAATTGCTCAGCGGTATCGGCCGAATAGAGTCTATCGGGAACCAATCCAGTTTCCTCTCTTGTTTCCCTCAGAGCGGCTTCCCATGCTTTCTCGCCGCCCTCGATCCTTCCAGAAACATAACACCACTCTCCCTCATAGGAACCCTTTCTCCGAAGCAGTAGTGTCTGATAGGTGTCCTTGGACTTCCTTATCACAAGACACACGACTCCTTTGCATTCTACTGGAATCCCCTGTCCCACACTAGGTTCCTCCAACTATCTTCTCTTTGAGTCTGCATGGGCTTCAGGTGCTTTTGAAGATTGATGCCGCCATCTTCTGGACATGGTCAGTCATTGTCTTGCATCTTGGCGAGCTTCTTCAGTCCAGATATTGAACGTCTGGCAATGACTGCGAGGAAATGGACCACCAAGACCACAAGTAGTACAATAATGAAGATTGACCCGATAAATGCAACACCAGGAGAAATGGTGGACAGTGCCTGGTAGAACATGGCATAGACTATCCCAAAGAACATCGAAACTCCCATGGCGGTCAGCTCAGGAAGAATCTCACCCCAGGGAGCAACCATCAGCGAAGCAAGGGCCATGAAGGTGAGAATCTTGATCCAATCAGTCACTGATCTTAACGACACAGTTGCATATGCCAAGTCGTTCTTCTTCAGATCTGACTCGTCTTGATCTTTTAGCCACGTCAGAAATGAATAGGATGTGGTCACACTGCCGGGAGCAAATATGAGAAACACGGCAGCAATTACCACGGCAAGTGAGGCTCCCACGAAAACGAATGAGCTGTACAATGTGTAGACAGCTGCAGCCATAACGGGTCCGAGTGCGAGAAACAAGAGAACAGTTCCCAATAGAGTCCTGTTGTTGATTAGATTACGTAGTGCCCTCCCAATTCGAGAACCTCTATTGCACACGACATTTCTAAAGACCCACTCGCTGGATATACACTGTGTGTAGACTAGCTCATCGGATATGTCGATCTTGTCGAATCCAAACTTGCTCTTGAAGATGACGAAAAGATCCTCAGTTAGGACGAGCCTTTTCCGCCAGAGTATCACGAGTCCTAAGGATAAGAGTCCCAACAAAGCTAGAGACACTGTCATGTACATTCTGGCCTATCTCCATTGAATCGTCGCCATTAGACCCTCCATCTCTGCAATTCCCGAGCTTGGAAATATCCTTTATCATGTCCGCTAGTTCCATTCTGGGGAGTAGGCTAGCTATACCAACCCGCACACCTAATATTAAATAGAGAATGATTTCAGTAAACTAGGGAACGTTCACTGGCTAGGTCCGAGCCAAGGTCCAGATTTGATAGGGGAGTACTGGTGCCCATCAGAATTGTGCATATGGAAGTACTCTTATCAGAAAGATGGCCTAAAGTTACAATTCAGTGAGGAGTTTCTGAGCAGTGTCGTCCAAATTCCATCGTGGTACCATATTCAAGTCGGTCTTGATTGGCGACGGAGCCGTCGGAAAGACCAGCATCCGCCGTAGATACCTTGGTGACGAATTCATAGAAGGTCACTTAGCCACCATCGGCGTCGACTTCGCGCAAAAATGGGTGAGCTATGAAGGCACTACTGTGCGGTTCGTGTGCTGGGATTTGTCAGGGCAGCCCAGTTTCAAACAAGTCCGGAAGCACTACTACCAAGGCTCTGACGGTATAATACTCGTGTACTCTGTTACGGACCGGGAATCCTTTGACAACGCCTCAAAATGGTTTGTGGAGGCTTTCAAGAATATGGGCAAGCTTCCTCCAACTGTGATTGTTGCAAACAAGATTGATCTACGTCCCACTACACCAGAAGGTCAACTGGTCAGCACCGAAGAGGGCACTGAGTTCACGGAGTACTTCATTGACAA
>JBHLRV010000281.1:0-3261 GCA_048882205.1 Candidatus Thorarchaeota archaeon
TGCCAACCATGCAGTAGTTAGATCGCCTTGGATGCCGCAAGAAGGACATGTGTATTCCTTGTTTGTTGAATACCCTTCTGAAAGGTCCTTACCACAGGCACAAAGGGAGTCCGCTTTCGATCTGACTATCTTCTTGCAGTCAGGACAATAGTAGATCCTCCCGTTCGAGCCTAGATTCGCCAACAGAAACGACTTGAAGAGAGGAACCTCTTCGCCGCAGTCTTGGCAGTTGATCTTTCTGACCCAGAATATGTACATCGCATCGCTATCGTGGTCTTTGTTGCATGCGGTCTTGTAGAATGAGAGAATTCTGGTACCAACGATTTCTTCGATTCTCTTGAACTCCCGCGTGGCACTCTGTGGGTCTACATGTTCAAGCTCTTTCTTTGTGATGAACCATGCCATAGGATTGACATCAACGCCTATCATCTTGCATCCCAGACGATGCCCTTCGACGATTGTGGTGCCACCGCCCATGAAGGGGTCAAGGATGACTGGTGGCGACCCTTCAGCATTGGTAAGCTGCACACGTTCGTAGTACCGATCCATTGGGTTTCTTTCCAAGAAACTGGCAAGGATTATTGCCCTGAATGTACAACCCACCCTTCTGGCGAACCACTTGTGCATGTGGTATATCGGTTTCCTAGAGTTGCTCTCACTCCAGGCTATCTCATCGATCTCCTTGGTTGGAAAGCTTCTCTTTATGAAGACCATTGTCAGTTCCCTCATAGGTGCAGTGTCCAAATACTAGCATCATCATGCGGGTATAGTGACGGTACCTCTGCAACCTCCTTGAAACCCATAGTTCTGTAAAAGGAGCGCCCCAGATCATTCTCCTTCTCCATGAAGAGATAGATTACTCGAAGGTCGTGTTTGTTCTTGGAGTAGTGGTCTGATGCATCTTGAATCAATGTTTCCACAAGGTTCCTAGCTATTCCCTGTCTTCGAAACTTGGGATGCACGCCAAGTCCAATCAGCTCCACGATTCCATCATCAAGGCCTCCCCTGATGTCCCAGCTAACAGTACCGATTACCTCTTGGTTCTCAAGACAAAGAATGGTTCGGAATCGCAACAGGTCGTCCGCGAACTCTTCTGCCAGTTCGGCATTGTCTTCTACTTCCGACACAAAGAGTCTGACAAGCGACTCTCTGTCAGACTCAGCTGCTCCTCTCACAGTCCGCATGCTACCCAAAAAGGAAATCTGTCAATTGTATCTACCGGAATCTGGTGAGAACACCGCGCCACTCATGTCTTACTCAATCATGACCACTGCGTCCACAAAGAGCTCGTATTTTTCGTCTTCATCTAGATTGTGAATCAGGACCTTCTCCACTTCAAACTCTCCGCGAATCTCCAAGAGTCTTGATTCGAAGATGACCTTGACACTTGATCTCTCGAGCTCTTCCTTGAGCTCATCAGTTGTGATCACTGCATTCTCAGGCGTGAGAAGTACCACACGGTCTGTCTGCGAGGTCAATTCCAAGGCTGACTCTACTGATTCATCGCCAGTGTGAACAACCAAGACCCGAAGGTCTGCAAAGTTCTCTAGGTCGTTAACGTCTAGAAAGACTCCTTTGTCCATAAACTCGTCCTGCCCAACTACGCATGTGGGTTGGTCATAGCCCGTGTCAGGCTCAATGACATCGTCAGGACTCTCCCTTGCCCTGTATGCCTTGATAGCCTCGTGCAGTGCATCAGCAGCTAGGTTTGAGCAGTGCATCTTGATTGGAGGTAGTCCCTCCAGCTCTGAGGCGACGTCATCTCTTGTGACCTGCATTGCCTCGTCAAGAGTCATCCCAATTACCATCTCAGTAGTCATGCTGCTCGTTGCAATTGCTGAGCCGCATCCGAACGTCCTGAACTTTGCGTCCACTATTCTCTCATCCTCCACCTTGATGAAGACCTCCATGAGATCTCCACAGGTCGGATTCCCCACACGACCACTTGCTACGTCCTCACCCTCAAGAACACCCACATTGCGTGGGTTCCTGAAGTGGTCAAGAGTCTTTTCACTGTACTGAGTTGATTTCATCAGTCTTTCCTCGTTCCTGTCGGACGTTTGTAAACTATAGTTAATCGTATATAACCCTTTTGAAAGGAATCAGGCTAGGAATCAATGCCCCTCCCTCCAAACAATGCTAATATTCCTTCAAGTCCATTAATGGTCATAGGGTGGACCGTGTGACAGGACACGCCATAGAAGCGATATTGATCGCAGACAAGAGCGGCATTCCTAAGTTCTTCATGCAGCTTGATCCAGTGGCGTTCGACATGGACCCTGTCCTCGCGGCAAGCTTCTTTGCTGCCATTGATATGTTCTCAAGAGAGGTCTTTCAGCAGAGTGAACGAGTGTTTCAAGTCAACTATGGGGACCGAGTCTTCACGGTCTTCAATGGGGTCACTACGAATCTGATAGCCGTCGGCGCTCAGCACCTGAGTCAGGAGGCCATTCAAGTGCTCGATTCATTGCTCGTGGAGTTTGAGTTTGAGTGGCTCGAGGTGATTGACCCATTTGCGTATCATGCATCATTTGTGGAGGTATACATGGAGTCCTTCGGAGAGAGTGTTCTGAGCAAGCTCTCTCTGCAGGTTCTGCAGGACTCATGGGTGCCTTATTTCGCAACTAGACCTGATAGCGATGTCACAATTGGAAGCACTTCAGCCCAATTCATCGACGGATACAGAAGCGTGAAAGAGATACGGGAACTCTCTGGTCTGTCTGAGAGAGAAACCAACCTCGAGATGTCCAAGCTATGGGCACACAGAGTCATACGGTTTCGCAACATGCTTGACTTCAATGATTTCATGGGCGCAAGGACCCGATTCTTGAGATATGTACAGTCGACATCAAGTGAAACAAGAGATCTTCGAAGTCTACATCCAGAGATGGTGGGAGTTATCCCGCGTCTGGCTGGACTCATAGACGGACGTCAGACCGTCAGAGAGATACTCGCTGAACTCGGAAGGCAATATGATGAAATAGAGCTGCTGAGAGTAATGGACTATCTCCTTGAGGCAGATGTCATCGAGGCACTACCCCCTGAGAAGAGGCGCATCCTTCTAATCAAGGAGGCACTTGACATAGCACTTCGTGAGGCTGAGGAAACATACGATGAGTGGGAAGTAACAGACGCGCTGAGGTCTGTGATGGACAGCAGCGACTCTCCTGAAACCTTGGGACAATTGCGTTTGAAGGATGGCAAGTGGGCAGTTGATTTTGATCTCAAGTTGCTTGAAGGTTTGGATATCAGTAGACTGAA
>JBHLRV010000282.1:0-3249 GCA_048882205.1 Candidatus Thorarchaeota archaeon
GTGCCGTTTGAAACATTCTTCACGGTGTTCATCTTTGCTGTCGGTCAGCTGTTCTACGTATACTACGGTATGAAGAACAGCAAGAAAGGCATAGAGATGGCTGCCATATTCGGACAGCTTCCACCGGAGTAGACTATACCCTTGAAGAGAGCCTACTAGGCTCTCTACTCCCTTTTTTTGGAATGACCAACGAAACATCTTATTGCAGTGCAGATCAGACAATGCTCGCCCTAAGGAATCACGTTCGATTAGGTACCTTGAGAGTCAGCTAGTGTCAATCTCGAGGCCATCGATGGGCGGGAATGCGATTCTGCTTGCTTTGCTTGAGAAGGGCTCTAATTTCTCCCATGTTTCGTGGAAACTTGATGGGAAAGACCACGGTCTTATCATGGGGTAGTTACTCACGTCCTCAGATTCACCGTACAGCTCAAACACTTCTTGAGCTCCCTTGAGAATCGTGTTGCGCCGCTCCTCATCCCAGACTAGTTGGCGGAAGGTGTAGTCGCCGTCAGTCCACCTATAGAGGATTTCACGATCGTCTCGCGATATGTCCTCCATAACCCGCCAGGGCCAAAATGTAGACATTTGCTCTAGTTCTGGATTCGTACCGAGGAAATCGATTGCCATCCCTTCCTTGCAGAAGACATAGTCTGGTCCCTTCTCCCCTCTTTTCTTGTTAGGTTGGAAGGTAGGACCTCTGCGAAGCCATTCATGCCAAAGAGTAGTATGCCGCTCAATGACATTACAGTGATCAACAACATACCTCACAGCGGCCGTTGTGCCATGATGCGCCAACCCAGACAATGATGGCCGTTCTAGATAGGACTGTATGAGGTTTCTGACTCTGTCGGTGTCCTCAAGAGGAATGAGGGCCCAGTACTGGAAGTACATGTCGTCGGATGCTTTCATGAATAGGAACACCATTCCAGCTGGACCCAACGGCTTGTACTTGTCGGGAAGTTCTTCTTTTAGTGGCCATGACTTGCGATGCTTGCAGACAATCACTTCCGAAGCCTCAAAGGAAATCACATTGGTCCATTCAACATCGAGTGCTGCCTCATAGGTGCGGCGACGCTTCTTCTGAGGAAAGATGAATCTAGCGCCTTCAGGTCCCAGCTTGAGCTCACCTGGAAGCTCTCTCTGAGGACTAATACCTTCATATTCGAAATTGGTGAAATCAGCATCTGGAGTCAATATTCGGGGACACAACCTGTAGCGCCATAGTAATGGCCTGGCTGAATAGAATGATATGTTCTCGCGGATTTTGCTTTGATGGTCTTATAAGCAAGCCGGATGCGGGTCTCCGAGCAATGAGAACCTTTAATTGTTGGATGATTGTGGGGAGTCGCTGAGAGGACACAGGAACATGAGTCATAGGCCAAAAGAGAGGAAGGATGCTCTACGCAAATCGGGTCTAAAGGATTTCAGATTTGATCCTGCCGGTCTGGACTTGAAATGGAGCAAGGACATGATCACAGTTCTCGACGGGTACCGTATCCATAGGACTTATGACTTGACTTTCATCGAGAAAGCTGTGGGACAAGGTGTGTTCCCAGAGAGCTTCGTCAGCCAATGGAAGACCGTCAGGTCTGTCTTGCACAAGTTCGCGGCAATAGGCCCTGAGGTTCCTGGTGTGATGAAGTACTTGTCAAGGCGCTACACCATACAGTGCATAGCGTTGGTCCTCATGACATTTGTGATACCGCTGGCAGTACTCACTTTTGCTTTCAACTGGACCTCGATTGTTTGGATTGTGTTCCCGTTGACAATCGTATCCGTTTTCTTCGTATTTGGCCAAGTGTTGATCTCAGCTTGGTACAATCGCAAGATTGCATGGGCAATTCAAGACTATCTTGATCTAGATCCCGGTCGTCTGAGGAATGAGAGAATCGCGCTGCATGAGTGGGTCCAGAAACTGATTGACCATAGCAGCAGACTCATGAGAAGACAGGGGGAGATCCCCGATGACCATCCAGTGAAGTTCTACAATGATGACTACAAACGAATCTTTGTCCAAAAGGAACCACGTTTCCTCAGGAAGCACTATGTTGCGCTACTGAGACTCTGACATATCCATTGGCACTGGAATGATGATTCATCGTTTTGAGGACATTGCATGCGGTATCATGACTATTGGCAGATCTGCTAACATCGGCCAGATGAAGCCAGTCTGTACACGGATGGTCGAGCCTTTCTAGGGCACAAGTTTCTCGATGGGTGTGTACTCGAGATCGTAGCCAAAATGCTTGGGTCCTAGGATAGCAAGCCCTTCAGGTGTCCTAAAGATTGGAACTGTTTCCATTCCTATCACACTGACCTGATC
The DNA here is from genome assembly GCA_048882205.1 of Candidatus Thorarchaeota archaeon. Classification (GTDB taxonomy): domain Archaea; phylum Asgardarchaeota; class Thorarchaeia; order Thorarchaeales; family Thorarchaeaceae; genus SMTZ1-83. The sequence continues at coordinate 2,324 of JBHLRV010000282.1, forward strand.
ACCTTTCTTAAGGTCAGTGTTGGTTATTGGTTCACCAGACTTGGCTTCAATTATCTCGATGATATCTGGACTCATGATCCAAGGGTCGTCGTCAACCCAAAGTATGTGGTTCTCATTCTTGAAGAATACTTTCAGACGACTCCCCGGTTTCAACCCACTTCCTTTGATCAGGGTTTCGCCCCACATGTAACCTTCACGATTCTCCCACTTCTTCTCGATCACTTCCCCTCTGAACAGGATCCAACCTCCGCTCTTTTCCACAATCTTCTCTGCAGGGTCATCTCCGGACTCACGACTCTCTCGAATCGTCTTTCCTACGTCAAAGGCCTTGCTCAGAGTTCCGGGAATCACCACATCTTTGAAGGTTGAACCTTCAACCGGGAATAGCACGTTACCTAAGCGTCCCCAGGCCACCTCGCTCAGAGCCTTTGAGATTCTCTCTCCCATCTCATAGTTGATTACATGTTTCACAAGAGTCTTGTTGCCATACCAGTCGACCAGGGCCATTGGTGCCATTGAGATTCCCTTGATGCAAACAGTGCTTTGTGGCAACTCTGGTACAGCTCTTCCTGCGTAGTCGCCGTCCACGCATGGTATTCCATGCTTGACTCCTGCATCTATGGGCGCTGGAGTGTTCACCCCTCCAAGCTCAAAGGGAACTGTGGCTGCGAACTTCACACCCAAGTGCTCCTCAAGCAGCTCCAGACCTGCCTGCAACTCCAACTCGTGATAATCCCAAGGAAAGCGTGTTCTCAGTGCTTCAACTTCGGGAGTCGGCGGTGCAATGCTTCCTGAGTATGCGGGACAGGCAATCCAATCATCATCTTTGAGCTTGCCTACTTCAATTATCTCTAGTTTCCGTCCAGCATCAATGTGTGGGTACAGCATCTCCAGACCGACTTCCATCGTTCCACCTCCGCCAGTGC
>JBHLRV010000283.1:0-3240 GCA_048882205.1 Candidatus Thorarchaeota archaeon
GGCTACCGGAATGCCGTTTATCTCAAAACCCCGGATGATTACTTCATACTTATCGAGATTGGGAACATACGCAACCACTGTTTTGTCATGGCGTTTGGCCACATTTGCGACTCGGGTTCCGATTTGGAGCGAGATCCCAGGTGCATAAGGCAACAAGAGCATGAGGCCAGCATCGATGTTTTCGAACGTGAGCATCACATCGAGGACTCTCTCATAGTCAATGTCTGAAGCGCTCCCGGTCAAATCGCAAGGATTGCGGAATGAGGCTATGCCTTGGTATGCAGGTGTCATGACATCTCTCAGAGCCTGTTGTTCCTCTTCAGAAAAGGGTGGGAAATGAAGACCATAATGCGAAGCCTCGTCACTAGCGATGACACCATGTCCTCCGCTTACGGTCAGTGTCCCCACACCAGTTCCCCTCATTGGCTTCGGACGAAATGAGAATACCTTCGAGTACGCCATCACCTCGTCCTCATCCACTGCTCTGATCGCTCCGAACTGTTCGAATGCCGCATTCGCCACAGCCATGTTGCCTGCAAGCGACGACGTGTGACTCTGCGTTGCACGATGACCGGCCTCGGACTCTCCCCCTTTGAGCACAACAACCGGTTTCTTCGGTGTTATCTTGGCACATGCTTCCACAAACTCTCTTCCTTCATTCTCGCCAAACCCTTCCACATACGCGAGAATCAAACACACATCATCGTCTTGTCCAAAGTGCTCGACGAAAGTGGTCGCTTTTGTTTGAGCCTGATTTCCTATCGAAACTGCAGCGGCGATTCCGACATGCCTTTCAGCGAACTCCTCCAGTCTCTCGACAAGCCATCCTCCACTCTGTGACACTATCGCCACACCGCCCTTCCTGGGTCTTGCGACCCTTTCTGATGGCAGAAAGAAAGTGTCAAGCCGTTCTGGTACAAAGACACCGATGCAATTGGGGCCGACCATCGTGATGCCATGTTCGTTGGCTATTTCGACTATCTCTGTTTGGAGTGAAGTCCCAGACGCACCAACCTCGCCGAATCCCCCCGATACCACAATTACAGATTTAATGTTTCTTTCCCCACACTGTCTCAGAACCTCTGGCACGTATTTTGCCCGAATGGATATCACAGCCAAATCAATGCCCTCAGGCGTGTCCAGTATTGATTTGTAGACTTTTCTCCCTTCGACATTGCCTCCGCGGGGATTGACGGGGTATGTTGTGAGATTGTTCTCAAAGGACAGTTTCCGGAAGATCACGTTCCCCGGAGAGAAGGGATTTGACGTGGACACCCCTATGACGGCTGTCGCCTTTGGGTTGAGCATTGCCTTGAGACCGGCCATCACATTTCACATCCAACTTTCGCAAGAATGACCCGGCTCCTTATATGAGATGTGCGTACCTTGGAGGATCCGGAAAGAGTGGCTGCAATACACAACCGATTTACGGTTTCATCTGTGTAAGTATCTCTCGCAGTCTGGGCTCGGCAAGGATGGCATGTTGGAGTTTGGTGAGAAGCTTCGCTATCTCAGCATAGATGGCCTGTCTCTGGGGGTCACTTGCGGACTCTGCGTTTTGGAGAGCCTCTTGGCACTGCTGATTTATCCTCTTTATTATTCGCTTCTCGAGCTCTGGTCCGCCCCAACCGAATCCATCGAACGTAGACTTGGCCTCTGCTATTTTCTCATCCACGTTCAGTTCCTGACCGTTTAGAACGTCAACGACTCCTGTGAAGTATTTGGCGACTGCCCGTTCGACCCTCTCCATTTCCGAGGAGTTCAAATGCTTCTCGGCGGGCCTCTTCTTGAAGAGGTCCTGCAACAATCTGGCTCCCGGTGCCTCTGTCAGGAGACCTTTCACTATTGTCACTAGGATTCTGCCGGGCACCTCAATGACATCGCCAATGTATGGGGATTCTGAACGGTACTTGTGGAGCTCTCGCAGCGTGTCGACCCAAAATGTTGGCAATAGAACGTGGCAACGCTTGGAATACTGTTGTATTAAACGCTGCATCTGACCAATCAGACCCCACTCGTCGTTTTCAACATCGACTCTTCGGTATGGTTCACGAGGAGCTTCGGCCTCTTCACCGACTAGTGGAATGACCTTGGAATCGCCGCCAGAGGCCTTTGGTGTGGCTACCTCGGCTGAGGCTTGAGTGGTTGCAACTCTCGTTTCATCATCGAGTAGAGATAGTATCTCCTGGGTAGGGGCTCCTTTTGCCTCCGCTTCCTTGGCCTTAGCAGAGAGTTTGGGCAAAATGCTCTCAATCTGTGAGAGCCTCTTGACAATCAAGCTGATTATGTTCTGCGTGGAGGGAGTGATGCCCTTCATGCTCGTAGCTTCTTCCATCCACCTACGAGTCCTGAGCAATCCTTGAGTCAAGGAATCAACTCTGTCAGGATCAACTGAGCCCTCTATCTGTGAGCTGAGGATGAAATGGAGTAACGTGGAGTTCAACGTCACAATCAGAAGGAGCCTGTCAATCAGGTCCTCGCTGATGTTGGTTTCCTCAGTCAATTCTGTACCATCCCCAGGCTACATCGGCTCCACTGTGTCGCCAGGTGTCATGTAGTAGGAGAACAGTTCTCTGAAGTCTGCTATCGCATCCACAAGCTCTTTTCTGGTGGTTCCTTTGGAACGCATGAACCACCCTTGTTTGAGCGGTGAGGAGCCGCTATGCAGATTGACTAGCTGCGTGGCTTCATTGATAATCTGAACAAGTTCTGGAATCTTGGGTAGGCCAAGCAAGACCAGAAGGTTTGTCTGTGGATCCGGAATGAGATACTGTACGTAGCAAGGCGTTATTGCTGCACCCGGTGCGATGAACCCGTCAAGTGCCTCTTTCAAGTGCATTCCATATTCAGCCTTGGAAATGTGTCTCGGTCCGGAGAATACATAGTAGACACTCTCAGCATTTGGCTCGTCCCCAACGTCCGCGTATGAGCACTCCCTCACCGCATAGTCCATCATCGTGCGGAGCTGCTTTGGCATACTTCCTGCATCAGGGATGAGACCCACGTCAGTATAGAGGGAAGGTACGACTACAGGGTCCAGCTTTCTTGCGTAGTCGGCTAGGTCCGTTGTGGGGAAAACGTCTTTGTTCTGCTCATAGACACCTGGAGACAACATTGCTTCTACAACATCTAGAGCAAGCGGATTCACTAGCTCGACAAAAGCTTGCTCAGTACGCGTTTCAAGTTCTCCACCCTCGTCCAGAGTGGAAGGCACCATCTTCTCTATCTGTTCAACATTTG
>JBHLRV010000284.1:0-2472 GCA_048882205.1 Candidatus Thorarchaeota archaeon
CAGACACCCAACTGCATCGCTTTGTTGCTCGATAACGAGGAAGACTCGACAGTAGTTGAAAGGAATCTCCGTCGACTTGTCCGTGAGATGGACATGGACTCAGATGACTGGGACAACGAGCTTCAGCAGGCCTTCGGCAGAGTGAATCAGCTCATCAGTGAATCATCAGGACCAGAACTTCTGAATAGGCCCACGGTTGGTCGTCTAATCCAGGATATGCACGAGGGTAGAGTAGGCCCACTTGCTCCAAGTCACGTCTTGAGGGGCTTAGCGAAGTATCCAGACGCCGCAGAGTACCTTGGCCAGGATGATGAAGAGATAGCGAGGACCTTGACGGACTTAGTCGATGCCGGAGTGCTTGTACCAAAGACATATGGACGCAGAGTCTTGTGTCGGCACTGTGGAGGCGTGGATGTATTCATTACTCTGCTTTGCCCTATGTGTGGCTCGCAGAAGCTTCACAAAGTCTACACTGTCTACTGTCCCATCTGCCGTGAGCAGACTCCGACTGTCATTGAGGATCATCAGACAGAGGTAAAGTGCGTCCAATGTAAGAACGCAATGGAAGTTTCTCATCTCACAGTACTGGAAGTCGAACCAGTCTGTGAAGAATGTGGAACTGCTTCGAACCAGCCGAAGATCTCCTTTGCATGTGCCACATGTGGGAATCAACTAGAAGGTGCAGACCTTCTTGGCGGTACAGGTCTTGCCTACTATCATTCTATGAAGAAAGACAATTCAGCCAAGTAGTCCAGACACCTGTGAACCGGAACAGTTATGTTACGCGCTCTGCGGCGAAAGGGCAAACCACCATTATGGGGATTGACAAGTATGTCAGGAGATGTGTTCAAACTAGGTGTTGTCAAGTTCGGCGCCATAGGGGCCGCTCCACTGCTAGACCTGATTTTTGATGAACGAGCTGATAGAAAGGATCTAGAAGTGAGAGTGTTCACAAGCGGAGCCAAACTCGATGAAGACTCGTGTATAGATGCTACGAAGATGGTAATTGACTACAAGCCTCAACTTGTTCTGTCAGTTAGTCCGAACGCCGCCTTGAAGGGGCCTACAAGGTCCAGAGAGATGCTTCACGAAGCAGGAATCCCGACCTTAACCATTTCAGATGGTCCTTCTGAGAAGGGATTCTACAAGAAAGGCGAGGACAAGAAGAAAGTCAAGACCGTTCTAGACAAGCAGGGCTTCTTCATACTCTACGCGGACTCTATGATTGGTGCCCGTAGGGAGTTTCTTGATCCTACGGAGATGGTTCTGTTCAATGCTGACATAATCAAGGTGTTGACTAACACGGGTGTCATTCGATTACTACAGGAAGAGATACACGCTGTTATTGATGCTCTCAAGGCAGGGAATGAACCAAAGATGCCGACTGTGAAGGTCACTGCCAAGAAGGCTGTGGCCGCAGCCGGATTCGGTAACCCATATGCGGGTGCGAAGGCTTATGCCGCCCTGAAGATCGCTGAGGGAGTGGCAGATGTCACGACCGAGGGCTGCTTCAAGGAACAGGACCCTGTCAAATACGTCCCTCTTGTAGCGGCCGGACACGAAATGATGAGGGCGGCTGCGATACTATCAGACGAAGCCAGAGAACTCGAAAAGGGTACTGACACTCTATTGAGAACGCCGCACACTGCAAAAGGAAAGATAAAGACGAAAAAAGCACTTGCAGGCAAACTGGAATAGTGCGCCTCTAGTCTATTTCTTTGCACGTGCTACTCTCTGGACAGCTCTGCGCGCGTTAAGCAGGATACTCTCAGCCTGCTTTTCGCTCAAGCCTTCGATTCTTTTAGCAAGTCTCTTGGGAGTTTCTCCGGCAAGTTGCGCTGCAGAGTCATATCCCGCCCTGAGCAGCTTCTTCTCCAATGAAGCCCCTATTCCCTTTACTCTCTTCAAAGGCAACATCTTCTTTAGATCTTCCCCAAGAAACTCATCGAATTCGCCATTGCTGAGGTCCTCTGTGGCATCTATGACCTCCATCTGGGTCTTGATGGACTCAAAGTCTTCATCTTGCAAGAAGGCGGACACAGTCTTGTCAACCATTCTTTGATCAAAGTCTAGAGCGAAATCCTCCATCTCAATCTCTCTTCCCAGGATTTGCGGAAGAGGAGCCGTCTGCCAGAGAGCAACCAAGGCAAGAAAGACAGCAAAAGGACCTCCAAGTTCACGCACGAGTGCCGGAGGACCACCCAAAGGAATCTCAAGAAGAGATGCAAAGAATAACGCAACGAATCCAATGAAGAAGAGGATGATGAGTGACAGCCGTAGCCCCTTCCTTCCTGGTGCTCCTAGCTCGGACCAAATCAACAGCAGACAAAGACCAAGAAGGTAGCCTTCGAGAAATCGCTCCCAAGCCAAAAGAGGAATTGAGTAGACAATCGCCTCCGGAGTAGCTACTGTACCACCCACGAAGTAGAACGTTTCTCCAAAGATCGCTAGGTTCCCCAGGATGAGTACCGC
>JBHLRV010000284.1:2482-3237 GCA_048882205.1 Candidatus Thorarchaeota archaeon
GAATGCTCGAGAAGAGAGAAGAAGGGCTCAGTTGAGTAGTCTTCAAACAGTTGCTCGACTTTCATCTGCGTTGAGAAGTACCAAAGAATGTAAGATGCAAGCATAAGAACCATGACCAGGAAGTATCTCTTGGCATCATCCTTCACTGCTAGGGGATGCAATTTCAGTTTCCAAGGTCTGATGTAGAAGCCAATGAAGAGCGCCGCGAGACCCAGAAACTCAGGGAGAGAGATTCCTGAGAACGAAAGAGAAAGACCCAACCCAACGAGGCTGTCTATAATCGCATACACCAGAAGACTCAGTGACAGAAAGGCAGCTACGATGCGTCCTCGAAACCGTACCACCACGGTTTGGTTGAGGAGGACACCCCAAGATACCAAGGTGCTTGCAAGACCTGAGAATAGGGCCAAAACGAAGATTGTCTCTAGGTCTGGAGACCTGCTCAGAGGGAATCCCAAATAGCTACCGTAGATACCCAATAGCAAAGGGATCATAGCAGAAATCGTAAGAAGGACATGTCCTCTGCGAGTCTTGTCAACAAACTGCCCAGCCAACAGAGCTATAATTGCTGCAATGCCCAGTCCTTGACCTAGAAGAAATGGATGGTCTACTGCAGGATTAAGAAAAAGAGTTCCTTCGACTAACTGATTGATGGCAAACAACGCATATCCCACAAATGGGGAGTAGAGCAAATAATAGACGGCAGTCTTGATCGGGAACTCTCGATATTCTAACATATCTCCACCTGTCTGTGC
>JBHLRV010000285.1:0-3235 GCA_048882205.1 Candidatus Thorarchaeota archaeon
GCGGATTGATTAGTACCTCCACCACTCCGGCCCCAAGGCCCTGAAGGCTGCCTGGAGTTATGTGCACACCTTCTACAATGGCCTCCGCCCCTTCCCTGAGCACTCTCTCTACTGCCTGATTGACTGCGGGCATTATATGCTCGCATTGAGCGATATAGCCTCGGACAACCGGATGAAGGTCTTCTGGCCCCGCCTGTCTGTGAATATGGGCTTGGTACGTGTGAGTGTAGAGTTCTGGATGCTCATCTGGAGAATGGCCTGCTCGTATGACCTGCCTAATTGTGTCAGTACTAATGATACGAGTGACTGCAAGATTGACTATCAAGTCCAGCGCCAGCATGGACTTCCCGGTGGCAGAGGCGCCTTCTAGCGCAAGAACCAGAGGTTGGGTATCCGTCCCTCTCCTCCTCAAGCTGTTATACTGTTCCAGCAGGTCAAAGTCATCTAGCAGGGTTGTGTCTTTTAGACGAACCAATTCTCTGCATGCCGTTATGATATCATGATACGTGGGAATCTCGTCATCATCTGAGAACTGACTTCGCAGCTCCGCCACCACACTCTCCGCATCAAGGCGTGAGAGTCCAGCTAGACGTAGTCTGCCCTTCAGAGCTGTAGTCGGATAGGGTATTGTCTTTCCACTGTGTTTCATTCTCATGGGAACAACTCTGATTCTTGGCTGTGTCCTGAGCATAGAATGTGAACTGGCTCAAAAGGACTTCCATGTACAATATCCCTTGCCTTCTCGTCCTGGATCTCCACGAAAGGATCGTCCTGTCTTGGACCTTGGTTTCTTGCGACGCCGAGATTGCCCCATGAAGGGTTTACTCATGTCAACTGATTCGTCGATATCTTCAATCGATTCGTCCAACTCATCGATCTCACCTTGCCGACCGACAGTCAACTGCATACACTCATCGTAGACTGTCACTCTACCTCTGCGAAGCAGGTATGTCTTGCCGACCTGGACTGTTTCTGTATCATGATTCCAGAGTGTCAGTGTGATCTTGCCAGAAGGGTCTCCAATGACTGCCTCTGCAACAAGATGACTGGTTCCCCACTTACGTGATGCGACTCTCCTTGGTTCCCCCAATGATAGAACCATGAACTTGACTGTCACTTCATGACTATGTGGGGTTATTTCTGAGATGCTAGTCGAGGCTGGCGAAATCGCTTTCTGCTCTCTTTCGACGTCGGATTGTTTCAATCTTCTCATCCACACAGATGTAGCTCAGAGCTACTAAAGAAGACCTACAAAGGGCAACCGATCCCAGCGACTATTACAGCTATTCATAAGCCGGTTTACATACTTAAGCTCACTCAAACTGTGTTGACTCAAATCCATACAGCAACTATATTCGTTCAGAGGATGGATCTATGACTACCAGGATCTTCATCGTCGATGATGAACCGGATATCATCAACATATTGTCCCAGTTCCTCGAGAGATACATCGACAATCTTGAGATCATCTCAGCACTGGACGGGGAGGAAGCCGTTGAGAAGATGACTCAGCTCGCGAAAGAGGATCAGCTCCCACATGTCACCCTTATGGACCTCAAGATGCCAGTAATGGACGGCATCGATTGTACCAAGAAGCTCACGGAATTGGGAGTTGAGAATGTCCAGATACTCACTGCCTATGTTGATCGAAATCTAATCAGCCGTGCCGTAGCTGTTGGTGCTAAGGGACTTCTCATGAAGAGTGAAGGACTGAATGCTGTCGCCGCGAAAGTTGCTGAGATGGCCCGAGGGGTTCGCCCTCCGACCTAGGCACACTAGTCGATTGCTTGACTCTGCATCCACAATGCTTTTCTATCCTGGACTGTCTAGTGTGCTTCATAATACGCAAAGTGAGGAATGAACGATGCCCCGCTTCCGCCGCAAGCCGATTCTGTTTGGTGTGGCCCTCCTGGGTGCCCTGATACTCCTTTACAGTGCATCTCTGACCGTATCTCAGCCTCCGGGCTGGTTCGGTGACGACCATGTACACGCATACATCGCCATCAATGGCGTCAGTATCACTGCTACTAGTCAGACTGCACCAATTGAGATTGACCTTGACACGCCAACCTCCATAGACATTGAAATCGATGTCGTGGGTTCTGACGCCATATTCAACCTGAATGGTACAATTAGCTTCTTCTACCAGAGCATCAGGATATTCGAGCTCTTTCTGGCTCAGAACGATACAGTGGCCTACTTGGCCCCTCCTGACCCCATTCTGCCCGTCCATGCACTCATTGACTTTGGGTCCATTCTGAGGACCAATCTTGGCGGTCTTGAGATTGATCTGATTACAGGCCAGTTCGAAGCGTCAGTCAGTCTCCTATACCTATTAGAGGGAGAAACAGTGGGCGTGGATCCGCCTCACCGAATCGAGCAGCTGTTCTTCTTAGTGATCCCTCCTGGTGATGTCCTGGATGCCATAACTTCTGTCGCAGGTATCGCAACTGTAGTCGCAACTGGCGGTGCGGTCGTAGGAGTGGGGGTTAGCATCAAGAACATGTTTGATGGACTCAGCACGGCACACAAACTCAGATCAATACAGAAGAAGGCCTCTGAGATCCGGTCTCTTCCAGACCTTACTGTTCTGGGAGCACTTCCCGCACTATTCTCGATCGTCGCTGGAATGGTGAAAGTGAAGAAGAAGAAGGACGAAGACATAGCCAGAGAAGCTGCTGAGGGACAGGAGGGTGTGAGCGAGTACATCGTTCGTCAACGTGTACGTGAGATTGCTCCAGAAGCATGGCGGCGGCAGAAGTGTCCCAACTGTAGGGCCAAGTGGCGTGAGGGCGCAAAGACTTGCAAGAAGTGTCACATCGATATCGATGATGCCGAGGACAAGTATGCCGACCTCTTGGCTTCAAGGGTGGACAAGGCGCTAAGAGTCATGAGCAAGAAGAAATCACTCTCGATTCGAAAGCTGGCGAAGAGGACTAAATCCAGTGAATACAATGCTGGAGTTTTAGGGGCCGCGATGGTTGACACTGAAGTGACTGAGATACAGAAGATCGAGACGCCGCTCCGGAGCTTCGTGATGAACATTGGAGGTCTGGCATTTCTGATTCTCACCTGGCAGCAGCTTCTAGGTGGAGCAGCTAGTCAATTCCAGACCACTCTCACCGTAGTTGGAGGTGCTCTTTCATTGGGAGTGATAGTGGCCCTTTACTTATCGCGTAGGACGCAGATTCGGAAGCTGCAGGAGGAGCTCGATGAGAAGGGAATCGAGGTCACC
>JBHLRV010000286.1:0-3234 GCA_048882205.1 Candidatus Thorarchaeota archaeon
GGACCTCTTCTTGGAAAGGATTCGAGATATGATCTTGGATAATAGCAGCACCCTTGCCCAGCTCGAGAAGTTCCTTCAAGATGAGAAGGTTGTCAGGGAGTATAAAGCCATTCTAGAGGCGAGCGACATTCCTTTCCTCCCTCCATTCCAAATGAGCTTGGCGCACATTCTCCTAGGGAAAGGACAAAGCTGCATGGAAACCGTTGAGAAGGTCAATGCAGAGCTCGTACCGCTTGGGATAACGATAAATTGCCCCTAGACCTAGAGAAAAGACCAATAGAGGTAGTCAATGATGTCGGAAGATGCTTACGTGAGGTTGGCGGCAGTCCTAGACAAGATACCCAACGGATATGCACATGTCGAGGATGGAACGCACCTGAGGGTGCTCGAATGGATATTCACTCCCGAAGAAGCTGATCTAGCGAGTAAGTTGAAGCTACGAGGTGAAACAGCAGAAGAAATCACGTCGAACTTGGACTTGCCTTTGGATGAAACAATAGAACTCCTCGAACGAATGGTGGAGAAGGGCCAGATCAGCGGATGGATGTCTCGTTCAGCAGGAGCAAGGAAGTATGCACTCATGCCCTTCGCCGTCGGTTTTTATGAGGAGCAGCTTGACCGAATGGATGAGGAGTTTGCTCAGCTACTTGAGGAGTACTTCGAGGAAGCTAGAGGTGGATCCCTCTTCGCTTCAGAGCCAGCCATATTCAAGGTCGTCCCTGTAAACAAGTCCATCGAAACTGAACTCATTATACATCGGTACGACCAAGCTGAGAGGCTAGTTGAGACCTCAGCGTCTTGGGGACTCCGAGAATGTATCTGCAAGAAGCAAAAGGGACTGATTGGCAATCCATGTACCTATCCAAGCTCTGTTTGCTTGGCATTGGCGCCAAGGAAGGAGAACGCGTTCGAGGGACATGAGATCACCAAACCAATTACGAAAGATGAGGCTCTCACCCTTCTTCGTGACTCTGCACAAGCCGGGCTCGTCCATTGCACGATGAATGTTCAACGTGATCATACCTACATATGCAACTGCTGTAACTGTTGCTGTGGAGTACTGAGAGGGCTGACTAAATATGATCAGCCACACGCTTTTGTCAACTCAGACTTCATTATCAGTATTGATACAGACCTGTGTGCAGGTTGTGGCACATGTGTTGACCGCTGTCAGTTTGAAGCCTTGAGCGTTCCTGAAGATGTCAGCATTGCTAACACTGACCGCTGCATAGGTTGCGGAGTATGTACTATAGAATGTCCTGAGAGTGCATTGACGCTGATTGCGAGAGAGGGACGTGGAGATGTCACGCCACCAGAGTCTCTCATGGACTGGATGGCACAGAAGGCCATGTCCAGGGGTGTAGACCCCTCTGAGCTAATGTGAATGGCTCCAAACTCGGAAACTTGGTAATGCTTTAAGAGGTAGGCCGAGTAAGGGGTAGAGACTGTCCCCATGACAATCCACTCGAATAAATAGGAAGAGAAAGTACATACTAGACAACGTTCTAGAAGATACGTTCCGAACCTGGCCGAGTTCTACTTCAAGCCTCAGCTTGACTGGACGTCAGAAGAAGCCCAAGCTTTGTATGAATCGAGGAAGACGCTTTCAGACAAGGCTGAACTGAATCAAGTCTACTTCGAGGATTGCATTCAGGGGATGACTAGGCTTCCAGACGGTTCCATCGACCTTGTCGTTGCCGATCCGCCTTTTGGAATAGACTTCAACGGTATGAGTAGTGTCTACAACAGAAATGAGGGGCTCGTTGTACAGGGCTACGAGGAAATATCGGAATCCTATGATGAGTTCACGTTGAAGTGGATTCATGAGATTCCGCGCGTTTTGAAGTCTGATGGTTCTGCCTACGTCTTCTCTGGTTGGACGAATCTGGAAACTGTGCTTAGGGGAGCTCGTGAATCTGGACTTGAGATGTTGAATCATATAATCTGGCATTATCCGTTTGGCGTCTTTACTAGGCGTAGGTTTGTGACAAGCCACTATCATGTACTCCTATTGGCCAAGGATTCGAGAGACTACTTCTTCAACAAGGTGGAGCATTACCCCGAAGACGTATGGGTCGTGAAGCGAAAGTATAGAGCCCGGCAGGCCAAGAATAGCACGAAGCTACCAATTGAAGTCGTGGCTAGATGCATCGATTTCTCTTCAAGACCAGGAGACATTGTACTTGACCCGTTCATGGGGAATGGCACAACAGCAGTAGCGGCAAAGCTCAGCTTGAGACATTTCATTGGATTTGAGATCAACCAGGAGATGAAGCCCATCATTGAGGCTGAACTGTCCAGTGTAAAGACAGGGGAGGGCTATACCCCCTATCATCAACGCCTACCTACTATAGAACAGCTCGCCGAAGAGTATCCAGCCGCCTACCGCGAGTATCTGCGGAGAGAGAAGGAAGACAAAAGGCCAAAGAGTGAGATATAAGATTGAGGAGAGCGGCCCCATGATGATTGTGAGAGTCTTGGAGTGCTAGGTATGGAGCCCGAAGACATCTATTCACAGCTTGGGCATGTGCAAGATAGACTAGCTGATGTAACTGCGTCAAGTGATGTCTTCACGCGGCAATTCGGGTCGGAACTGGCTAGCTGGGAGCTCAACCTACTGAAGGCATTCAAGAGATGGGTTTCTGCAGGACTCGATGTCTATCGCGGCTTCGTTCACCACACTCGTGACAAATCCTTGATTCTACTCACCCCGAGTCCTTGGCTCGTAGAGGGAATCTTCGTTCAGTTTCACCGAAATCAGGAAGTCCCTCCTGATGGGTCACAGATAGAAGTTGTTGGTCGTACTGCAGCGGTTTCAAGGACGCTAGAACGTTCTGGCAAGCTCGTAAAAGCCCTGTATGCCGACTCCTACGAAGTAATCTCTCTGGATGTCCTGTCTGCCATCAACCCCCCATTGAGTCTGAAAGAGATCTCAACGCTGCTCTTCGAGAACGTCGGGATGGCAGAGGCCAGCAAGAGGGTCTTCGCGCTACTTTTCGTGTCGAGTCCACCTATTCATCAAGCTGTCGGCGGGCTGACAGCAGGAATACAGGCCATGGCGTCAAAATCACAGGTACAAAGACTTCTAACATTCATACGAAGAGTGTTACCTCCAACATTGAGAGGCAGGTGGCCGAAAAGGCGACGAGTTAGCGGCATCCGAGTTTCGACACCTCGTTTGTGGCGACTTGATGTGGGTCAGCAAGTGACCAAGAAGATGGAAGACCTATGTGT
>JBHLRV010000287.1:0-3233 GCA_048882205.1 Candidatus Thorarchaeota archaeon
CTCCATCACTTTGTCGCTATACATTTGCGTTGCCTCACTGCTCGCTTCTTGCTCATGATTTAAAGTGTTCCAATTAGGTGTTCACCACTCATCCTCAGGAACTGCATGGTCATGGTCATCATCACCTGACATGAATGCTTCATAGTTGCCTCCACGCAATGGACTAAACTCCCTTAGCCTCTCAACAACTGGAAAGAGAGTTTCAACAAATTCGTCGATTTCCTCTTTGGTGTTGAATCGAGAGAATGACGCCCTGACTGAACCATGAGAAATCTCAGGTGGCAGGCCGATGGCCTTGAGAACATGACTCCCCACAAGTGTCTTTGAGGAGCATGCAGACCCTGTGGAAACAGCATAGCCCTCCATGTCTAGATGGACCAGAATGGCCTCTCCCTCTATCTGCTCTACTACCATACTGAATATGTGCGGAACTCTCTTCTCTGGATGTCCAGTTAATCGAAAGTCGGTCAGCTTCTCCGTTATTCTCTTTTCCATGTGTTTCCGAAGAGACTCCAGATACGCGCTTTCTTTGGCTTCACAGAGCTCCACAGCCTTTGCAAACCCAACTGCAGCAGGGATGTTCTCGACTCCTGGCCGGAGCCGTCGTTCCTCATCCCCGCCTTCCATTACCCTCACAATTCTGGTCTTCCGTCTGATGAATAGCGCTCCCACTCCCTTCGGGCCGTGAATATGATGTCCATCAATTGTGATGAGGTTTGCAAGCATCGATTCAGTATCGATGGGGACTCTCATGTAGGTATGAGTTGCGTCGGTATGGAACATGATGTCTAGTTCAGAAGCAATTCTCGCAACCTCTTCAATCGGTTGAATCGTTCCAATCTCGCCATTTGCATGCTGTATGGAAATCAGGCTTGTGTCATCTCTAATCGTTTCACGCAGTTCGTCGATATTAATCAGACCGTGTTCATCCACGTTGAGGTACGATATGTCATACCCAGCATCAGCAAGTCTCCTGCACGATGCCAAGACTGACTGTGTTTCGATGGGTGTCGTGATGATGTGGCGTCCTCTCTTCTTGTTCGCAAGGGCAGTACCCCGGATTGCGAGGTTGTTTGATTCTGTGGCTCCTGATGTAAAGACAATGGCTGTCGGGTCGGCGTTCAACGAGTCTGCAATTGTTTTCCTTGCATTCTCGAGTCCGGTCAGCGCAGCGACATCTCTGGAGTGACTGAGTGATAGACCGGCTGTGCCAAAATGCTCTCTGAAGTACGGAAGCATTGCCTCTATCACACGTTCGTCGACTTGAGTTGAATTAGCGTTGTCGAAGTAAGCCAAGCTCCTATGCTCCCTTTTCGCATGCATCGCAGTCCTGGTGCACTCCTTCACAGTGTTCGCGATGAATGTCACACAGGACGCCGGCGTCTCTTAGGACCGTAATTAGCCGGTTTATTTCTCTTGTTGTAGTTTCATAGGAACGGTCGGTGACTTTACCTCTGCTCCAAGCATCTATGATAGCATCTGCAGACTTGAGAATCTCAGGCTTGAGACTCTCGGGTATAGTCACTTGATCTCCTCTTGACCTCTTGGGTTTGGTCTTCTTGTCAAGCATGTACTGAGTCACGGCGGGCTCAGTGACTCCCAGCATTCTCGCGATGCTCTTCTGGGCCAAGCCTCTTTCAAACTTCATCAGTTTGGCAAGTTCTCTTCTGATCGCCGGAAGCACGTACCATACTTCTACTTCCTGAGGCATCAACCACTTCCTAACCTTTCGCTGCTTCGGCTTACTTTCTGACATTCAAGGACCCCTCGTTCGCAATAGTTCATTCACAATAGTGAAGAGAATCGCCTAATAAGCATGTTGCCCGTGGCACCATACTCACGGTCAAAAGCATCTAATAGGTGCATAGAACGAGTTAAGAGGTTGCAGGCCTAGATGCCCGTTGGTGCTAGAGATTGGACTCTGAAAGCCTCTCTCGTGTTGCTCAAATCATCTCTGAGTCTGAGTATCTGATTGCACTGACCGGTGCAGGCATCTCAAAGGAATCAAACGTACCAACATTCCGGGGAGAGGACGGCCTGTGGAGGAACTACAATGCCATTGAATTGGCAACGCCATCTGCTTTTGCACGCAATCCCCAGCTCGTCTGGGAGTGGTACTCTTGGAGACAGGGACTGATAGCTGAGTGCAAGCCGAATCTTGCTCACTCGACGTTGGCGAAGTGGGAGGAAGAAGGTATCCTCAATCACTTGATAACTCAGAATGTGGATGGTCTTCACAAGAGAGCAGGCTCCGCGAAGGTACTAGAGGTCCATGGAGACCTTTGGGCAACAAAGTGTACAGAGTGCTCACACCATGGTAGGCTTGACGCACCAGCCGATGGAGTTCCCAAGTGTCCAGAGTGTGGGAGTAGACTGCGACCGGATGTCGTGTGGTTCGGTGAGAATCTCGACCGGGATGTTATGATGAGTGTATACGCGGAACTCGAGCGGGCAGATGTCTGCTTGGTCATTGGAACATCGGCGCTTGTACAGCCTGCTGCGTCGTTCCCATTGATTGTAAAACAGAGTGGAGGGAAGGTACTGGAGTTCAACGTAGAAGAAACTCCACTGTCACGAATTGTCGACATTCACCTGCCAGGTAAGGCGGGGGAGACACTTCCAAGAATAGACTCTCTTCTGTAGAGAGAATCTTGCCTGCCATTGGGGAACAGATAAATGCCGGCTTCAGCGGCTCTCTCGAGTGAGGAGAGTCCACGTGAAGGTCCTGCTTACGGGAGCCACCGGCTTCATTGGGCGCAAACTAACGAGTGAGTTTGTTCAGGCAGGGCATGAAGTGACTGCGCTGGTCCGTCCAGAGAGCAACACAAGTGGTCTTCCCGGGTCAATTCGATTTGTCGAGGGAGATGTGCTCGACATCGCTTCGCTCCAACCTGCCGCTGAGAACCAAGAGGTAGTCGTGCATCTTGCAGCGTATTTCGACTTCTTCCCCAGCGATGAGGAGCTAATGTATCGTGTGAACACACAGGGTCCTCAGAACATGATGACGGCAAGCATAGGGACCTCTGTTGAACGATTCGTCTATTGCTCAACCACGGAAACTATAGGAGCAGTAAAATACCCGCCTGGGAACGAGGATACAGAGCTCCGACCTGCCTTCAGATATGGTGAGAGTAAGGTGGCTGCGGAGATCGCGATTCGTGAAATCACATCTGAGACAGGTCTACCTCATATCATTCTGCGTCCTACCGGTGTCACTGGTGAGGGTGACCTAT
>JBHLRV010000288.1:0-3217 GCA_048882205.1 Candidatus Thorarchaeota archaeon
ACACTTGGCGATCTCATGCATCTTACGAAGAGGTTTGGAGAAGCAGAAGCCGAATATCAAGAGGCTCTGCGAATCCAAAAGCGTGTGATGAAGACGCTTGACGACGACGATTCTTTCAAGATGCGACAGAATACTCGTATATACAAAGTCTTACTGGCAGGCATGGCCAATGTCCTACTGCAACTAGGCAACACACAGGAATCTGAAAAAGTGGCTCGAAGAGCTCTCGAAATCGAGGGAGCCGCTTTGCCGGACTACTGGAGCTATTCCATTGTTGGGACCATCCTGAGACTAGTGAACAAGACATCTGAAGCAAGAGCCGCTCTTGATGACTATGCCGAGGTCAGCAGGAAGATAGTTGAGATGGATGGTCAATTGATTTCGTATCTGGTTGATCCTCTCGTGAACTTGGGAATTCTCCTGACGCAAACTGGAAAACTCACAGAGGCAGAAGGAAAGATCCGAGAGGCTTTCGATATTGCTTCGGAGGTAAGTGAAAAAGAACCGGAGAGAGGAGAAGCTCTATCAGCTTTGAGCCATAGGAACATAGCGGCAGTCTTTCATCAAGCTGGCAAGTACTCAGAGGCAGAGAAGGCGTATACTGAATCTCTCGAGTTCTATAGACAAGCTGCTGAGTTGTTTCCAAATCGGTACCAAGACATTGTAGCAGACGTGCTCAACAGCTTGGCAATAACTCTAAGGCATGCAGGCAAGGGTACCAAGGCAGAGAGAGCGTACCTAGAGGCACTTGATATCTCAAAGAGACTTGTCCACGACTTTCCGGAAGCCGTCTTCCTGGATGACCTACAAGCGGTTCTTCTTAGCAACTATGGAGTGTATCTTAGGAGCCAGAGCAGAAACCTAGATGGACTAGAATCCTATCAGAAGGCAATCGAGATATTGAAGCGTTTGGCGGACAAATCTCCAGATCTATTTCTCCACAACTATGCTACAACTCTCAACAACTTAGGCGTGTTGCTTTCTGAAGTTGGCGAAGACTCTGAAGCAGAAGGAAGATTCAAAGAATGTCTTAGAATAAGACGGGAATTGAGGGAGAAGTCGTTAGAGGTCTTTCTGCCAAAGATAGCTTCCTGCCTCAACAATCTTGGCATAGTCTTGATGAAAGATGACCAGATGCAAGCTGCTGAGAAAGCGCTTAGAGAAGCCATTGCCATTCAGGAGGAATTGGCTGCGTCGGAACCAAGATTCTATCAGCAGCCTCTTGGCCGAACAATCAACAATCTAATCATTCTGCTATCAAAGACTGGCAACACAGACGAGATTGGTGTATTGACCAAGCGTTTGGGCGAGCTAGGAATCGAAGAACCTGCCCAAGACATCAGTTGGTCTGAAGAGGAAATGAGGGCATCCATCACATACTTCTGGATCTACTAGCTTAGGTTGGTTTATTGCTTGTAAAACACAGAAACCGTGAGTACAAAGAAAATGAAAGCGATTGTTATTCTGAAATATGGAGGTCCAGAAGTATTACAATACAAAGAGGTGGACAAACCTTCTCCAAATGATGATGAAGTTCTTGTGAAGATTCATGCGTCCTCCCTGAATGCAGCTGACTTCGAAGCTATGAGAGGCTCGTGGGCATCCCGTATCGGAGGCCCACTGAAAACAAAACACAAGATTCTTGGGACTGACATCGCGGGAAAGGTCGAAACAGTTGGCAGTCATGTGACACAGTTTCAGCCAGGAGATGAGGTCCTCGCAGATTTGCTATTCCCGAATGGTTATGGAGCATTTGCTGAATATGCGGTAGCACCTGAAAAGGTACTAGCAAGGAAACCAGCCAGTATGACGTTCGAGCAGGCAGCAACCATCCCTCAAGCGGGAATCATCGCCCTACAGAGTCTTCGGGGGAAAAGGCAGATACAGCCTGGAGATAGGGTTCTGATAAATGGAGCCGGGGGCGGAATGGGTACATTCGGAGTGCAGATTGCCAAGCACTATGAAGCGCATGTAACTGCCGTGGATAGCTCAATGAAATTGGACATGCTACGTTCGATAGGAGCCGATCATGTGATTGACTACATGGAAACAGACTACACCAAGACTGGGGAGCGCTATGACATGATTCTCGATACTGTTGCACGTCGTTCAATACTGGCATACAGACGTGCGCTGAATCCAAATGGAATGTTCATTATGGTTGGCGGCTCCAGGTCAGCGATCTTTCAAGTTGTGCTTCTAGGTCCTTTGATTTCAAGAATGGGTAGTAGGAACCTCGGTCTAAACCCGTGGGACCAAAATCCGAGAGAAGATCATGAGTTCCTTGCAGAGCTTTTTGAAGCTGGCAGGGTGGTACCTGTCATAGACAAGCGGGTACCATTGCGTGAAGTTCCTGAAGCTCTCAAGTATCTTGAAGAAGGACAGGTCTTGGGCAAGATAGTGGTCACAGTGGCCGATTCATAGGCAGTCATGTAGGAATACTTATGATACGGCTTGATGAACGTAATGGGCTGGTTACTGAAAGTAACTCAGTGAAGGAGAAAAGCTAAATGAGAACTGATACAGCGCAGAGAATTCTCTGGTTCGCAATCATCTTCATAGTCCTCTTGGTCCTCGTGACTGTGGCCGGTGCCCTTGCGTTCACCTTTGCATACGAGTTCTTCGACCTTGGGTCATTCATTACTGACCCCACAGCTCTGGCGTTCATCGAAGCCAATCCACTATTCATCCCGGCGATAATATGGGCTTTAGTAGTGGTCGAAGTCATTTATCTCGCCATCATTTACATGTGGCGGCAAGACCCGATGTCACACAGAACCGGATTCACCGTTCTTGGGATTCTACAACTCCTTATGGGCTGGAGCCTGCCTGGGCTACTCATTCTTCTACCGGGACTCCTCTTGGAAGAACAGTAGACTCTGTTCAAGAGACCGCAACTCGGTCTCCCCTCCCCTTTTTCCAATTCTCCAGACGAGTCTAGAGTACCGAGATACTAGAATCCTGAGGACGTTCTCGTGCCCCCCCCCAATCTGGTCGCTGGTCTTGCAGGGTCTTCACTGACGGTGAAGCTTCCGGCGAAAGGTCCAAGATGCCAGAACACCAAAATAGTTCGGTATGATGTACATGAAAGCGATTGTATGTCCAAAATATGGTCCACCAGAGGTTCTGCAGCTAAGAGAAGTGCCCAAACCTTCTCCAAATGACAATCAGATTCTAATCAAAAACCATGCGACTAGCGTAGTATTGGGGGATTGCG
>JBHLRV010000289.1:0-3216 GCA_048882205.1 Candidatus Thorarchaeota archaeon
CAACAGTGATGGTGAGAATCTCTTCTATGATGAGGAAGATCCATATCGACTCTCCACTCTTGCGTACCATTTCATGGGTGGACAGCTCAAACATGCAAGAGAGATGGCCGCTGTTCTCTGCCCGACTGTGAACAGTTACAAGCGTTTGGGCGGATTTGAGGCTCCAGTCTACGTATGTTGGGGGCAACGAAACCGTTCTGCTCTAATCCGGGTGCCGAAGTATGGCAAGGATCGACAAGAGTCGGCAAGATTGGAACTCCGGTGTCCAGATCCAAGCTGCAACCCGTACATCGCATTTGCAGTAATGCTGGCAGCGGGGCTAGACGGCATTGAAAAGAAGATTGAGCCACCCAAACCAGTAGAAGAAGATGTCTTTGACTTCGATGATTCAAAACTTGCAGAGTTCTATATCGAATCACTGCCCTCCGACCTTGGTGAGGCTCTAGGGGAATTCGAGAGAAGCAGCTTCATGAAAGAAACTCTGGGCGATCATGCATTTGACAAGTACTTGGGACTCAAGAAGGTGGAGTGGGCCGAGTTCAAGCGAAGTGTCACTGATTGGGAACGAGAGCACTATATGGATTTGTAGTCTTGGAACCCCGCCTATGGTGCTTGGTCGCAGGATAGGGTTTGCCTCAATCACTCGAATAGTATCCATGCAAGAACTCCATGGCTCGGGGAATCTGCCAGTCCACATCCGGTTCGTAAAACTCAGGTATCTCTACTTCTTCTGGTCCTTTCCCCTGTTCAATCGCCTTTAGTACGGCACTCTTGAGTTTCCTCAAGAAGGATAGTTGTTCCTCTATGTGTTCCTTTCCGACTATTGGTCCGTGTCCCGGCACAACGAAATCAATGTCCAACGATATCATGTGTTCAAATGTCTGCATCCACTTCTCCGGATCTCCATCTGGAGCGCTCATATAGGGCCAAGATTCAGCCGCTAGGTCATCACCTGTGAAGAGGACTCTCTCATTTGGAAAATACGCATAGGAGGAGCACGAAGAGTGGCCCCCTGAGTGGTAGAACTCCAACTGTGAATCATTGGATTTGATGACACGGTTCTTCTCAAATCCCTTAGTGGGTATGACAATCTGAATCTCGTCAATGAACTTGGCGAAATCCGGTTCCTCTTTCTTCCAGTCTTCAAATGCTTCCTTGGTCCAGCCTTCCTTCTTCCGTCTCTTCATGTTCTCAATCAAGGCATTTGAACCGAAAACTTCAGCCTCTTTGAATTGAACAGCACCGTAGTGGTGATCACCGTGAAAGTGAGTAATGAAGAGATACTTCACAGGCAAATCGAAATTTGCCTCCAGTTCTTCTCTAAGTTTCCGTGCCTGCCTTGGATAAACAAGAGTGTCAATGACGATGATGAAATCGTCAAGAGCGACTGCGCCAGCATTCACGTTGTAGTAGGAACTGTAATTGGCAACTATCGTCCGAGGCGACACTTCCTGAGTTGTGAAATCAATGATTGCGCCTACCATTACCATAGCCTCGTCATGAGCCATATGCTTATCTAAAGGGCAGAGTAGGAGAGAGCCTTCTTAATCCTGCGAACAAAGCAACTGTTCTTGCTTCCACGGTTCACACATATCAGAGAATGACTGATATGGAAGGAAAAGTGCCCTTCCTGAGATTAGACCTGTCTGGAGGAAGATTGTGTTGCACTATTGGAGGAAGGGACTCTGTATCATTGTTTCGTTGACTCTCATGTTCTCGGTTTGGTGCTATTCTCCGGAAACGACTATGACTAGTGAAACCAGAAGTGTGAATACGGTGAACCTTGCACCAGAGGAACTGGAAATGGCGCTTGCGTATGAGATTCATGCTCCCATCTACATTGACGGAGATGGCAATCTCTCTGATACAGCGCAGGCTGAATCTTGGCAGGGAGATGGTGGTAAAGACACCCCGTTCCTAATAGAGGCGTACAGCATAGATCTTGGAGGAGCGCCGGGCAATTGCATAACTATCTACAATACAAGTCTGTATGTAATTGTAAGAGATTGCTTCTTTACTGGTGCGACCACCACTCTTATGGCAGGAATACGTCTCGAGAATGTGACCAACTGTATTCTTGACGGAAACACCTTCTTCGATAACTCATACGGGATCTATCTCCATAACTCCCATCATAACATAGTGAGGAATAACAACTGCACAATGAACTCGAGGGGAGTTGTCTTCGAGTACGATTCAGTATTGAACGAGTTCTACAACAACACCTTTAGCTGGAACTGGGTCTACGGGATTAGCTTGGAGAGTAGCGGTGGAAACGAGTTCCTCAATAACACATTTCTGCACAATGATGTTGGTGTTCGCGTAGGCGATGGATGCTCAGCCAACGATTTCAGGAAGAACTTCTTCATCATGAATCATTTCGACGCCTTGCTGTTTGTCGGAACGGGACGAGACAACTTCGTGTTCTGGAACACCTTTCATTTGAACATGATTAGTGTCACTGACCATTCAGCTGATGGGAACTACTTCGGACACAACTACTATAGTGGGTACTCTGATTTCGATCAGCAGGGTGATGGCATCTATGACCGTCCATACATACATTTCGGCACTGCTGGAAGCATCGACTACAATCCACTGGTGTACGTTCCAATGCCGCCAGTCTGGGGACAGACACCAACCGACCAGACTGTGGAACTTGGCGAGGTAGTAGTGTACGGGCTCAATGTACTAAGTTCACCACCTATCAAGTCTTGGCGCATCAACGACACACTCCACTTCAAAGTTGACCATGATGGGGTGGTGACGGACAATGGGAATCTCAACGTCGGGAGATACAATCTTGAGGTCCATGTGACTGACCTCTACGGCAACTCTATTGTCGCACACTTGAGCGTGATAGTCGGGGACACTACTGCTCCAGTATGGATCATCAGTCCTGAAGATCAGAGTTTCCTCTATGGCACCCAAGTCAACATATGGATTGGTGCATGGGACCTTTCCGGAATCGCCGGATTTACACTAAGTGACACCGTGAACTTCACACTTACGAGCTCATCATATGGTGAAGCCGGATTTGCTGGAGTTAGAACCGTCACGACGCTGGAACCGGGAAACTATGCCTTGTCCATCACAGTCTACGATACCAACCAAAATGAGGTCGTGGCCAGCTTCTCAGTCACAATCGTGGATGCGGAAGCTGAGGCATTGTCGCCGGTGTGGATTGTGACGCCCATCAGTCTTGCAGGAATTGCC
>JBHLRV010000290.1:0-3213 GCA_048882205.1 Candidatus Thorarchaeota archaeon
TACGCTCTTGCTGATTCAGGAGCGCCAACGGAAGATGTCCCAGTGCCAAGAGAATATTGGCCTAGTGATGAATGGCGAACGTCAACTCCCACAGAACAGGGTGTGGACACGACTAAGCTCGATGAGATGATGAGATATATCGAAACCAATGCCTTGCGCATTGACTCAATCCTCATTGTGAGAAATGGATACCTAGTCTTCGAGGAGTATCCTAGTTCTCTTTACAGCCCGGGCGATTACCACATAATCCATTCCTGCACCAAGAGTTTCACTTCCGCCCTGGTAGGGATAGCCATTCAGAATGGCTACATAGGAGATGTTTCCGACAGAATGATTGACTATTTTTCCAATCGGACCATCGCAAATCTTGACAACAGGAAGCAGAATATTACCATTGAGCACCTCCTCACCATGACTTCAGGTCTTGAGTGGGATGAGTGGACCGTTCCCTATGGTCGGTCCGGGAATGACGCTACTGACATGTTTTCTTCTGACAGCTCGACACAGTATGTTCTCGATCTCCCAATGGCATACGAACCAGGAGAGTCCTGGACCTACAACTCAGGAGGATCACATCTCCTTGGTGCAATCGTTGCGGATACAGCAGGGCAGACTCTTTCTGCATTCGCATTCGAGCACCTCCTCGGGCCGCTCGGGATATCAGAGGCGAATGTCCTCTGGCCACATGACCAGGAGGGATACGATTATGGCAGCGGAGGCGTCTACATGCGGCCACTTGACATGGCGAAGTTTGGATACCTGTATCTGAACAACGGCTCATGGGACGGCCAGCAGATTGTGCCTTCTGAATGGGTGACAAAGTCCGCAGGGACTGAGGTGTACTTCAACGAATACAGCGGGTACTCCTATCAATGGTGGACATATCCGACTGACATTGCCAATGTTTATACTGCTATAGGGTTTGCTGGTCAGTTCATCTTTGTAGTACCGAGTCTTGACATGGTGGTAGTGTTTACATCAAACACTCCGCCGTATCAGGTATCCCCCCAGCCCTCCATGCTCTTTCAGTACATCATTCCAGCGATTCTTGACAAGACCTCATCTTTCATTCCAAATGTGGACTACTTCACCCTGTCTGTGCTCCTTGTACTGCCATTGCCACTGCTTGTTGCGGGAGTGTACTCGAACATGAAATTGAAACAATGGCCGATGACTAGCGAATCATCCAATCGGAGGTACAAGAAATGATGTTCATACTAGAGTTGACTAGGGTACAGGCAGAGATTCTTGCCGTGGCACTCCCTGTTTTGTTACTATCAGCATTCGTGCTTCTCTATCCTTCACTGAAGAACCGCTCTGGAAGCAAGGCACGAAGATATCTGTCCTATATCATTCGACCTCCAAGCATCAGCTCTCTCAATTCCGAAACGAGCGGACATGCGCCAGAGGACCAGAGAAAGGAGTTCAGAAGGCAGCTCAAAGTCAGGCTATATCTTGTCTACGTGGGCATTGCTGTGTTTATTTTGAGCAGCATGATCGCTGAGTTCTACCACGTCCTATGTGATCTCTCTGCGGACGTCACCCAGGGAAGCACTGGACTCAGCAGGGAATGGAGCAGCCTAGTCTTCTTGAACCCTTTCGACGCAGGATGGCTTGGCTCTTTGCCGTGGTATGGTAGTATACCCCTACCTCCTGCAAATTCAGCAGTCTTGCACGACCCATGGAGCTGGGCGTTCTTCACAGACACATATACAGACAACCCAGTATTCTTTGAACTTCGCATATTGCAGATGCTTCTCGCGACCACCATTGCTGGGATTGTGTTTCTGTTGCCGCTCGGGAGTCGAACAGTGCGTGAGTCTTTTGTTCCATCACTGTTCTATTTCACAACAACCATGCTGATCATGACAAGGGCTGTCTTTGGCTGCTTCGCACAGGCGGTGAGTCTTGGCCTCGGCGGTTCCATTCAATATGGCATCATGGTCGTGACCGCAAGTCAGTTCTCGGATTTCAATCTCCTCGCTGTCATCTTGATCGGAATTCCCCTCCTGCTCGCTCTCTTTGCAGGGTTTTTGCGCTTAGGTAGAAGACTCTGGCAGATTCATTACCCAGGTGACCAGCGTTCACGAAGCTGGTTCACTCTTTACGTCAGTGCTAGCTACTGGCTTAGTCTATTACTGATGGTGATATTGGCTTGAAGCCGAACCTAGTCCAAACCAAGAAGCAACATACCAAGGCCGTGCGGAAGCACGGCCTTCTCTTCTCTTTCAGGACGTCTGACAATCTGACTATGAATCTTCATTTCCTGATCGCCTAGACACAACCGTCCTTCTTGGATACTGATTGGTACCAAGAAGAAGAGTCAAGGGTAGAGGCAAGCCAGTCGCAACCCACGTCAATCAAAGCTGTCTTGCCTCTACGGTCTGTCACTCCAGTGGTTCTGCTCTGGAAGTCGTGAAACGTGTAGCCATAGGTAGGAGGAGAAGATTCGCTGTCTGTGACTAGAAATCGCCACTCGTGAAATCCAATCTCCACCAGAGGACAGTCCAATCTACTTTGATTGAGACCCGAGGTCTCACCTATGTTGCTGTTGTTTTTCTAAATAACAGATAGCTTCAAAGCAATGATAGCTCGTGAGGATGCGCCTCTGGTTTCAACATCGATAGACTGAGTTATATCTGGAGGGGAAGTCTCTCAGAACAATGTCGACCATTCGTACCGATCTCCACATTCACTCTGACTTCTCAGATGGACATGCGTCTGTGAGTGATATTCTTAATCGCACGTCTAACTTGCGAATGGACACAATTGCCATAGTTGACCATTTCTGGCCGTCACTCGGTTCAAGAAAGGCTGGAATTGGGCTGATTGAGGAACGAAGACGAATTCTTGCGGAGCTAAGACCAAACTACACTGAAACAAGAGTCCTTGAAGGCGCTGAGGTGGACATCATGTCCAATGGAACAATGGCTCCAGTGGCTGGCGGGCTGGAACAGTTCGACCTCGTGATTGGCTCTGTTCACTGGGGGTCCAACTCTCTCCAGTGGGCATCTGCGGTGGCCAAAGCAGCAGAAGGTGGACAGTTCCACATTCTCGGTCATTGGGATGGCTTTCTTAATTCATTCCAATTGGAGCATGGCAAGATAGTGGCAACTGCGTTGGCAGACAACGGGATTGCCGTCGAACTTAGCATGAGATATGAACCTCTCTTCGAGGGATTCCTCGAAGTCGCAAGAGACCTTGGATGCATGT
>JBHLRV010000291.1:0-3206 GCA_048882205.1 Candidatus Thorarchaeota archaeon
TTCTTACTCTTAGAAGTCCAGCTGCCAACGCACCCGTTGCAGTGGCAATAGGAGTCGTTAGGCCCAGAAGGGCAACCTCGGGGTTTATGAAGATTCCAAGATAGGATCCAATCAGAACGGATACAGTTCCGAAGAATGGTCCGAGCAAGTACCCTACTATAGAGGCTGAAATCATTCCGAATGAAATAACTCCTGTCCCGCTAACGCTCAGACTATAGGGTATGAGAGTGATGACCAAATGAACAGCAGCAAAGATCCCAGTCAGAGCCCAAGGATAGGCTCCCGATCTCCTGAAATCTGACAACTTGTATCCACCACATATAATGTAGTTCAGTAAACTACATAGGCAGTTTTGTACACTGTGTCCACGTACAAAACGACTATTTGAATATGTTGGAGACCCCACTGATGGATAAGCGAGAGCACCTGTGGCCGTACGTCCTATTCCTTCCCGAGAGTTCTCAGCGAAGACTCGAGTTCATCAGAACCGTCCTGGCTTCAAGAATTGCACCTAGTGTCATGTCTAGTTTCGACCAAGAAGGCAAGGTTCTCCAGCGCGATCTTGTCAAACGACTTCCCCACTCTAACAAGAGTATTCTATCCTACTTGAGAGCACTCAGGGATTTCGCTCTCGTAGAAACTGGCTCCGAGGTGGAGGGAGGGAAACGTGTTGTCTACCATGAATTGACAAGGAATGGCTGGGGGCTTGCCCGCTTCTTCTCTGAGGGACTCCCCTCGGATCTCGGGGAACTTACTGAGTTTCTTCTGGAGGACTACCTCACCAATCTAGTGTCCTTGTATCGAGATCTCGGGCTGGATGAGTCTTTGATCTTCGAAGTCTTCACGCGCGCCCGTGCGAAGGAAACACTTCGGGGTTCCACCTCATATGCGAGGCCTGAGTTCGTCCTTTTTG
Source organism: Candidatus Thorarchaeota archaeon (assembly GCA_048882205.1). Lineage (GTDB taxonomy): Archaea > Asgardarchaeota > Thorarchaeia > Thorarchaeales > Thorarchaeaceae > SMTZ1-83. The sequence goes on from JBHLRV010000291.1 coordinate 914, forward strand.
GAGCTGCAGCCTTCTTTACTGAGGTTGAATGTGGAAAGCTGCCACCATCAGGTGGCGAAGTCGGATGTAAGGTTCCTGAGCGATATTCTGGTGGGCCAACAATCGGACTTGCCCTCGCACTTGCAGATCAGAAGCACAAGGTTGCCTTCGTTTCAGCAGTGGGGAATGACCAAGATGGATGGAACATAATCACCTCTCTCGTGAGTCAGAAAGTCGACGTATCACACTTCGTGGTTGAGGACGATAAGCAGACCAACAAGACAATCGTCATTGGAGACGACAAGGGCAAACGTACCTTTGTCGGAATAGGTGATCTTTCTGCATTATCGATTACTTCGCCCTCTCAAGTTCCATGGGAAAAGATGGAGGAAGCGAGAGTTGTATACCTAGGAGAAGTCTTCGTCGAGGTTGCAGTTTCGATAGCTGCTTACGCAAGAGCGCATGATGTCCCTATAGTCTACAGGTGTTCCCCCCACTACTGGCGAAGAGGCATTGATGAGCTAGAGCCCATTCTGAAACAAGTCGATATCTTGGTTGCTTCAAGTAGAGAGTGGAAGGAGGCAAAGAGCGTGCTCGGCACCAATCCTCTCTTGAAGCTAGCAAACCTAACCGACGCAGCCGTTGTGCTGAAGCACTCCCAGAATGCCTACAGAATCTATGAGGATGCTGGGTCTAGAGCAACTGAACTTGTTTCTGAATCCTCAACTGATGATATCACTGGGTGGTTGATGGCTGGCATCATGCAAGCGGTTGGACGTGGAGAAGAAATAGTAAGGGCAGTGGAGAGAGGAATAGTGGTAGAGAAATCCAAGCTTGCCTGAATCTAGCTGCTGGAAGAGGCGAGCACCCAGAAGAAGAGGCCTCCCAGGATCCATACGAAGAGGCCAGCTCCGAGGACAATACCAAGAGTCGCACCCATTGAAGACGAGCCGAGGTTCACGTGAATGTTTGTGAAACTCTTGAAGCCGCCTACGTATTTGGTTTCATAGCTGCAGTGGAACTCTTTGTCCGTGATACAACCACATATCTCACAAACAAATCTGTTCTGAAAGACTGCGCCAAATAGGCTATCCAGATTGGATCCAATAAACGCTGTAAGGACAGCCAGTGGTACAATGAAGATGAGTTGAGCCATGTTTGAAACCGGCACTGAACCCGGGGCCAAAAGGGCAAACGTGAGCGCTATTACTCCTATTCCCAAACCGGCGGCAGCAGCAGCAGCTTCTCCGAGAAGAGACACTGCACCTATTGTGCCTCGAGGAACCTTCCTCCTCAGATTTGTAATCAACCTGGGCTTAGACTTGCTGAACACTCCTATCTCAGATGCCAGTGTGTCGGCCGTGGTTGTTGCCACAGCTCCAATAAAGCCTCCGAACATCCAAAAGGGGTCGATGCCGAAATTGGGTGAAACATACGTCCCGATGGAGAATATCATCGGGATTACGCCACTCGCAAGGACATTCTTGAACGATCTCTTGCCTTTGCCTTCTTGAGCCAATCCTTGTTCGGCTTTGGCCCTATACTTGAACTTCGTTGCCGCTCCTGATGAGAGGAAGAAGAACAGAACTATCGTAAAGGCTGGAGGGCCTCCAGTATACCAGATCGTGAACCCCACCACGAATGCACTGACCATGCCAGAGATATCAAGGAACCCGGCCTTGTAGGCAACTACACCTATGACTGTCATCACCAGTAGTCCAGAAACTACAGGGTGGGTCAACAGATCTAGCATTCAGCTCACTTCCGTGTTTCTTCATTCCCAATCCAGAGGTTGACTCCACTCTTCCCAACCGCGTCACCTATTCTCTGAACATATACTAGATGACGCTTAGGAACTCCAATTTGCTCCAGAGCGGCCTTCCTATCCCTATTATACCTTTGGAAACTACTCAGTCAATTGTCGAACTAATCTTCGCCTTCTTCCCATAAAACTTCTACAACCTTAGAACAATTAGACGTTGGCATGAAGTAACAATTGCGCATTTTCCGGCTGGCTCTGATTTATTCTCGACACGCTAGCCGTTCTATCAGTAGACGGTAAACTGCTTCCTGTTCTGGCTCACTGCTCGGTTCGGAAGAGTTCGGCTTCCTTGAACAATGAGTGCCTCAACATAGTAGCCGGTCACTACATCAACCGGGGGGGTGATCCACCTTACTTTGACTTCGTTTTCCTGTGCCTGTGAGTCAGGGAATGGTAGCTCAAACTGCTTCACTACATCTCTGCGCGACATGACTCTCACCACTATGGAAAGATCAGTCATATTCTGTCTTGGACTAGCAATCCGCGCCGTGA
>JBHLRV010000292.1:0-3203 GCA_048882205.1 Candidatus Thorarchaeota archaeon
GATAACCACTGCGTCTGAAGAAATCAAGGAGCCCGCGAAGAACATCCCCAGAGCCATTCTGCTGACCCTGCTTATTGCGACGGCCATATATGTGTCAGCCGCTCTTGTGATTGTTGGTGCAAGTCCATACACTGAAGTTGCCAATCTTGACTCGCCGGTACCGATCGCACACATCTATGGTACCATGTTGGGGACTGGAGCTTTCTACCTTGGTCTGGCAGGAATGGCTGCATCGAACTACGCGGCCCTCAATGCTACCTTCCTGTCGACTGCAAGAGTGACCTACGCTCTTGGCAGAGACCGCTATCTTCCAGGCTTCTTGGAGCATGTCAATCCTAGATTCAAGACTCCACTTCCAGCACTCTTGGTGTCCCTGATTGCCGTTAGCGTGTTTGCTCTCACTGGAAGAGTTGATCTTGTGGCCGCCCTCTCTGGACTCGCCTACCTTGTTGGTCAGGCAATCGTGAACTCGTCTGTAATCAGGTTGAGAGAACATGGACTCAATGTTCCCGGGACTTTCAAATCCCCTTTTTATCCAGCGTTCCCATTGATCGGTGTCGGGGTATGCCTATTCTTCATTGTCAACCAATCGTTCGAATCACTTCGGTTGGGATTCTTGCTCGCCGTCATCGGTCTAGTCATATACCTAGGGTATGGAAGAAGTCGAAACAGGGCACACTTGGAGAAGATGCGACCTGAAAGGACTGCTGCAACTGTTCGTGTTGTGCAGCTGAAGATGACGATGGACAATACGGTCGGTAGGTTCAGTCCAATTACTGAAGAAGAGATACCGATGGTAGTGAAGAACAAAGTGGCGACCCAAGAGGACGAGAAAGACAGGTCAACAGCCGATGACACCAAGGGAGTCTAGCTCGCATCCGAATCGAGCCATTTCCTGAGTGATTCAGCAGCTTTTTGGTTCATCCCCTCCACTTGAGCGAGTTCTTCGACCTTCGCTGCTTTCACTTCATCGTAGCTACCGAACCTTTCCAGAAGTGCGGCGCGCCTCTTGGGCCCTATTCCCGGTGCTTCCTCTAGAATAGACCCAGTGAATCTCTTTTCACGAAGCTTGTGATGATACTTCTGAGCGAATCGATGCGCTTCGTCGCGGATGTTCTGAAGAAGATGCAGCGCTGCAGAATCCAACTCCAGTTCAAGTCCGTCTGAGAACTCACGAGTATACAGAAGCTCCTCACGTTTTGCCAGCGCCGCCACATTCAGGTACTCAAGCCCCAAATCCCTGAGTGCCTTCAGCGCTGAGTTGAGTTGTCCTTTTCCTCCGTCAACAAGAATCAGGTCTGGAAGTAGGTGTCCTTTCTCAAGCACTCCAAGATACCTACGGTAGACGACCTCTTGCATCATGGCATAGTCATCAGGAGTTTCTTTCACTCTGACACGGAACATCCTATACTTCTTATTATCAGGTGCTCCGTTTTTGAAGACAACACAGGAACCAGTGGGATCTGTACCCTGAATGTTTGCGATGTCGAATCCCTCGATGTGCATGGGCGCCTGAGCCAGTCCTAGGGCATCCTTCAGCTCCTTTACGCCATCGTGTACAATCTCATCTTCGCTCTCTCCCAGAATGAGTATCTTGCGAAGAGCCCTGTAGGCGTTCTTGTTCGCCATGTCCACAAGTTCGGTGCCTTTTCTGTCGGATGGTACCCGTAACTCAACGGAGTGATCGTAGGGTTCCTCAAGCCAATTCCCGAGTTCAACCATATCAGGGATCTCAAGTGGGAGCAGAATCTCATCAGGAAGCCGGGGAATCGTGAAGTAGAACTGTTCGATGAAAGCTGTAAGCACTTCGGTGTCTGTCACGTCTAGGTCTACCTCGAAGTAGAAGTTGTCCTGACCTATGAGCCGACCATTCCGAACGAGCAGCATTTCAACCAGCGCCGCCTGCTCCGTTCTTGAGATGCCAATAACGTCCCTATTGGCCCCATGGATCTCGACGACCTTCTGTCTACTCATGATTATCTCAATGTCCGTCAGGCGATCCCTAATCTCAGCGGCCTTCTCGAAGTCCATGCTCTCCGAGGCGTCGTCCATCTGGCTCTTCAGGATCTCAGTCAATTCTTCTGTGCGGCCCTCGAGATACAGACACATCTGTTTAACGAGGGACTGATATTCCGCGGCGGTGACATGTTGTTTGCATGGGCCGGCACATCTGTCAAGGTGGTAGTCCATGCACTCTCTCTTCACCTTGGCGGGCTCCTTACAATTGGCGATGGGAATGAACCTTCTAATGGTGTCCATGAACCTACCTAGCCGTTTGGTCCCACCATATGGTCCGTAGTACGTTGCCCCATCCTTCTCAGTGTCACGCGTTATCTCAAAGACCGGAACCGGCTTCTCCAGGTCCACTCTGATCCAAGCGTGTTTCTTGTCGTCCTTCAGCTTGAGATTGTAGGGAGGCCTATGCTTTTTGATGAGAGAGGCCTCTAGGACCAACGCCTCCCTGTCAGTATTGGTGACTATCGTGTCAAGGTCTCTCGCAGCAAACATCATCTCAGCTGTTCTGCGCATCAGACCATTTCGTAGATAGGATGATACTCTCTTCTTCAAGGATTTGGCCTTGCCAATGTACAGAATACCTCCGGCCTCGTCCTTCCAAAGATAGACTCCCGGAAAGTCGGGAAGGTCATGTACCAGCTTGGCTAGGTCAGACATTCTAAATCATCCTTGAGTGAGTTACGTTTCACTGATAAGAATACCACAAATCAGTGATTCGGAAGCTGCGAGCCCTAGGACTACTCTCTCAGTCAGATTCAAAGAAGATGTCTATTCGTGTCCACCAGCCATTTCAGAACGCCATTTCAGAATCGCTTCGCAGACTTGCCCTCTCGAGCAGCCATAGTAGGTATAGTCTTTGCAAGATATGCAAGGAGAAACTTCGCTAGCATCACGGAGGTTGCGCCTCTCTATCCGACGAAGACCTTCGAGGCTGTGTGCAATAGAGTCTCTACTCTTTGTGGTGGTTGGTTCAACGGACTTCTTCCCAAGGTCCACAAGGGTACCCTCGAGCTCCAACCAGAAATGCGGCGGTCTCGGATTGATGGATATGGCCTTTCTCAGGGCTACCTCAGCCTCTTCGAACCGGCCAAGTGACCTCAGATGTCGACCAAGAGAGTACCAAGACTGTGCATCTCGAGGAAATGCTGATAGTCGCCGTCTCAAGTCGTCCTCGTAGGCCGTTGTCC
>JBHLRV010000293.1:0-3196 GCA_048882205.1 Candidatus Thorarchaeota archaeon
ACCTTTAGGAAGACTGCCTCTGGCTTTTGAAACACCAAGAAGGATTCTCTTGAGATCTGCCTTCCCTTTGTCTATTGCATCCATCACCTTCTTTGCGTCGCGTACTGGGACCCCCAACAAGGTCACCGCTTCACCCAGCTCGGTGCAGCCGTGTTTCTTGTTCTCATATCGTACTAGTCCGTCCTTCTCCAACTCACCAATGGTTTCAAGTCCACGTAACGACTGCTCAATCACACTTGGTGCGTAGGGTTTGGTCTTATCCTGTTGAAGAGCATACTTGGTGAACTTCACAAGATGTTTGCAGAGCCTATGTCTTCGTATTCCCTGATACTTCCATGACTCGCAGGAACACGACACTCCATCTGCCGATCTGAGCGATACATAATGCCACATCTCTCTACTTCCGCTATGCACCAGTCCTTCAATCTTGGAAGGGTTTAGTGAAACGAGTCGGACACTCTCATCAGGTATCTCTTGGGCACGCTTCTCCGTCGACTTAGTGCTCCTCAGGGTAACTAGCTGTTCCACAGATGCATCGTCTGGTGCAGGTGAACCGTCAGGTGGGATGGCTATCGTTCTCTTGCTAGTCGCCCAGTAAGTCCGATCTATGATTGAATAGGGGTCAATCTCTTCCTTTGAGCGGCCGCATATCTGTCCCAGAACAAGATCTTGGATATTGTCCGGGTCATCCATCACGCTGTCAACCTCTGCATGTCTGAGGGAGAGGTTCCCTTCAGGGTCTTTATCAAAGTACGTGCTCATCACCCTGGTTCGTTCTTGTTCGTTGTCCACTACAACTATCCCAAATGCCTCTCTATCCAAACCTCGTCTTCCTGCAGACTGAAGCACGTCATTCAGCTGCCACTCGGACAGCATGGTCACACTATCCTCCTGTGTCAGCTCCTTCCCCAATTCTTGCATGAACACACCTAACAGGAAGACCACAGTGGCTCTAAGTCCGCTTGCAATTGCAAAACGAGTAGGCATCACAGCAACAGGGATGATTCCGTCCTCCCATGCATTTGAGATTCTTCTTCTCTGGGTTCTCGAAACGCCCTCGTGGAGGAATCCCACACCTCTCGATATAGCAGTTCCCAGTAGCGATGTCATGTCACACTCGGCGTAAGACTGCTTGACATCTCTGGCCAACTCAAGCAAGTCGTCCTTATGCTCCGGAACAAGTCTAAGGTCAAGGGTCACTTCTTCCTCTCCCTCAGATAGTCCTGCAAGCCGTCTGGCCAAGTCCTCACAGGCTGGTATGTTTGCACAGAGAATCATTACCTGACCGCGGCGATAGTGAACGAATTCGGTCAGGTCTGCCAATGACTCGTTTACACTATCAAAGGCCCTCACGCTGAAGATCATCTTCACCTCGGCCTTCTTGTCTTCAACTGCCCTGGCATTCAGCCAATGTGACAACTCAGGAACGTCTGCAACTGGCGGACAGATGGCAATGTACTGTATAGGATCGGCACGTCCCATCAGCGAAACTATCACTCTCTCAAGTCTGGCACCCAGTCCTGGCTGGCCGATTAGGTCCAAGCGGTCGATCAAGACGCACTCAACACCCTCAAGCACATTTGGATTATTCCTGACGGCAATATCCATGGCACGATACGTAGCAACAATAACTCGACCGCTACCCCAGTCACCTTTGACAGCAGTCCTTTGCCGAATGATTTCTGTGGCCTCAATCCCCATGCGTCTGCATTTCTGGCTGATTGATTGATACCTCTTCTCAGCATGATGCGGGTTTGGACAAAGGACTAAGGTTTTAGCACGGAAGTCCGATGCCACCTTGTTGAGAACTGCGATCTCAGCTACAACGTATGCCTCGTCGTAATCGTTGGTCACGAGTATCTGGCTTTCATCCCTCATGATTCCCTCGTTGACAGAGTCAGCCTGGAATGCTGTAAGTGCACCAAATCCTTGTCGTCTTAGAAGCTCGAGCAGACGTGGTGCGACCTGTGCCAACTCAAGCTCTCTAAGCGTGCTCAACTTGCATTCTACCCCGCCATTTTAGATACGCGTTCATTCTATGAACCATTACCTTATCCTATTAGTTTTCCTGTTAAGAAGAGCTACAGATCTTGACAGAAATCGGTGCGGCGGAGCGTTCTGCAATCGGACGTACTCGGGTCCTTGCAGTTTTGGTTTCAAGAATCTACCATACCGTATCATATGTGACACATACATAGAGTAATAGGCAGATTGCTTTCATTAACACGAGTACAAGGAACTGCTCCTCTGAGTCTCGCCTATCGAACTGAGGTATGAAAGTAATGGCGTTTGTCGCAACAAGGGAATCGACTTTTGAGATCATGGTGAAGAAAGGCTTCAAGGTCGAACCAGGTTCGACCTTTGTCTGCGGTTTTCATGGGCTGGGTGAGGTTGGCTTTCTGAGCACAGCTCACTTGACAAGAGCTCTCAATGCAGAGCGTGTTGGCTTCATAAAGAGCGACATGCTTCCTCTCTTTGTTTCAATGGAGAATGAACGACTGGTGCTCCCATTCGAGATTTACTGGTACGCAGAGAAAAAGATGGTCTTTCTAGTACCACGTTTTCAACCCCATAGCTCTGAACAATGGGGCTGGATTGATCGGCTAGCAGAATGGATTGCGAAGAATAAGTTCGCTGAGGCACTGCTCTTAGGGGGTCTTGATGCAAGTTTCAAAGAGGGAGAGGACGAGATGCGTTGTGTTCCCACAACGGCTTTCGCATCACGCTTGGACAAATGGTCTGTTCCTCTCCTTGAAGAGGGGCTATTTGTGGCCGGCCCTCTTGCGCTTCTATTAGCAGAACTGGAGATGCGTGATCAAGCTGCCCTAGGTCTCCTTACCTATGCTACACGCGGAAGACCAGATCCGAAGTCAGCAGCCACTATGCTGAAGAAGATAAACGAGGTGTATGGAGTGGAGGCAAACGTAGAACAGCTTCTCGAAGAATCACGCGAGATTGAACGCCTGGAGAAGATGCGTCAGTCAATCGAGTCCTCGGACCGATCTAGTGATATGTTTGTCTAGGCACCTCTCACATAGGCTCCAATGTCAACAAGGTTCTTGGCAACAAGCCTCTCGCCAGCTAGTCGGTTGAGCTTGGACCCATCAACAGACAAGGCTGCTAGCCCAAGACACTCCCTGTCCTTGTTCAAGACGAGAACCCTCTGCCCTCTCTTTAATCCAGATTCAAGCTCTAC
>JBHLRV010000294.1:0-3179 GCA_048882205.1 Candidatus Thorarchaeota archaeon
GATTATGACGCTGGAGAGATAGCTATACTCGATGCCTATGTTGCAGGCGGAGGGTCGATATTCATCCAGTCCGACTGGACCAATTCTGGAGATGATCTCAGAAACCTGGCAAACAATTTTGGGTATGACTGGAAGCGTGACAGTCTGTGGGACACTGATGATGCCATGAATTGGTATTACGAGAGTCAAATCGCGTATACGGGTGACAACATTCTTTCTCATCCAATAACTTACAACGTGTCGCGTGTAGAGTTCTATGCAAGTGATGGATTTACGGTCCTCCCAGCCAACGCAGAGCGTATCATAGTGACAGACTGGGATGGAACAAGCTGCTGGGGTCCTCCCTGGTATGACTGGCTGGGTGCAGATGGCATCACATTGATGGCTGTTTCAAGATATGGCTCTGGCAAGGTGTCAGTGGTTCTTGATGGCAACTTCATGGACAGCACTTCTTGGCCACTTGATGAGGATCAAGACAATGATGGCATCATTGACTACTTTGACAGTGAGAACGATGTCCTTCTACTAAACACAATACACTGGTTGGCTGATGCTATTCCTGCGAATGATGCTCCACTACTAACAGGTCTGACTCACGCTCCTGCGAGCCCTCTCGATGGCAACCCGGTCACTGTGTATGTCAATGCATCTGATGCCGATGGACTGGCTAACATTACCTGTCACTACCGCCTAGATGGTGGTGAATGGCAGAATGTTTCAATGACACTCGAAGGTGGCGACCTCTACTCCGCACCAATCGGAACATTCTATGACACTGATTTTCAGGACTATTACATTCGCGCATTCGACAATTCAGCAGACCAGATTGAGTCAGTGTCCTCAGTCGTCCACTTGAACGGAATCAATTACTTCCCATCAACACCTATGTTGTACGACCCTGGAGGCACTGATGATGACGGAGTATTCTTGCTGAACTGGACCGCATCAGACGATATTGATGGATACATCGACCATTATGAGATTCAGGTGAGTGACTCAAGTTGGTTCACGACCATCATGGATGAAGTAACTGTGTATACAACTGAATACGAAATGACTGTCTTCGTCAATGACACCTACTACTTCAGAGTCCGAGCGGTAGATGACAATGGAACGGAGGGCTTCTGGTGCTTCCCACAGAACCTCTTTGTGCAAATCATTGACGACCTAGTGGGCCCCACAATATCTACACCAGTTCTCTCACCAGCAACACCCAAGCAAGGGGACTCTGTGACCACATTTGCAGACATCACAGATCCAAGAGATGTCAAGAACGCCACATGCTACTACAGAGTCAACTCGGGAGCATGGCAGCCGGTGGGAATGACTCAGGGAATTGGTGACGAATACAGCTGTGACATTGGCTCTTTCTTGGTGGATGATTTCATCGAATACTACATTGAGGCGTATGACAACTCAACCAACCTGAATGTGGCAAACACGAGTGTCCATTCAGTCACTATATTCAATCAACCTCCAACAGAACCTATACTCATTGACCCAGGGACGACCATCCCAGTTTCCTACCTGACCGTGAATTGGACCGCTGGAAGTGATTTGGAGAATGCAATTGCCCACTACCAGCTCCAGATGAGCGCTTCTGATGACTTCACCTTGATCTTGGCTGAGTGGAATGTGACCGAAACAGACCGAGAACTCACTGGACTCTCCAATGGCGTCTATCACTTCCGAGTTCGAACTGTTGACGACCATGACGCTGTGAGTGCATGGAGCAACACTGAGTCTGTTGAGGTCATGCTTGGATCCGCCACGCCAACTACGACCACAACCACTATGACATCCTTATTCGACCCAGACATTCTCAGTCTCGTTGTCCTTGTACTCACAATGGGCTTCATGGCAATAGTAATCCTAGTGATTGTGAACTACATGAGGCAGCGCACTCAGCGTCGCTATCAGTTCTAAACTTGAAGGTGCAATCGCGCTGTTGGTAGCATTAAAAAGTTAGATTCGTCTAACTAATCTATGTGTCCAACAGTCCTCATGAGGTGGTCTAGTGTCATTAGTCTACAGCATTCTTGTTCATGGTACTATCTTTGCCATTGTTCTCACTCTCTTCCTGCTGGCTATCATGGTGTCACTCAGTCCGCGGATATGGGGGTTCAGTGACTATCCAAAGGAGATTACAGATGCAGTTCCTCCCCAGACCGTGAGAGAAAGAAGGATTGGTGCTGTTATCGGAGTCCTCTTCTTTCTGATTGCTCTTGGCTTTCCTATTGCTTCGACTCTAATGTTGGAAACCACATACGTTGGTACAATTCCCCTGCTCGACGCGTTTCTGAACACGTTCGGAATAATGATGTTCGGCACGTTCGCAGACCTAGTGATTCTCGATTGGCTAGTTGTCGGGACAATCACCCCGGACTTCGTGATAATCCCTGGCACCGAACACATGAGAGATAGGGAGTATAAGGACTTCAGGCTCTATCATGCCAAGGGACACGTCTGGGGGACCATTGGGATGGCAGTGATAAGCTTAGCAATTGCAGCCATCGTTGTACTGTTCTAGCACTGCATTATTGACATAGTACCATGGACACTATACTTTCTCAAAGGGAACGCAGAGTGCTGAAGGCGCGCCTATTATCCGTTTCACTTTCTGCCTACTCAGCAGAATCCCCCAGACCACCAAGAAGGTGATCGTCGAGAGATATGGCAACATGTTGATGAAGGCAACAGGAATCCCTGAGAGCTGGAACGTGAACTGTATCACCTGGAATATGCCGAAGATGTAGCTCCCTACGAACGCTGCTATTGGATGCCAAAGCGCCACTACTGTTAACGCTATCACAATCCATCCTCTACCGCTGGTCATTCCCTCCGTCCAAGCCGGCAGCCATGCGACTGTCAAATACGCCCCACCGAGCCCGCAGAGTATGCCACCAACTATGACACAAACATAACGTACCAAGGTTACGTTGACTCCCTGTGTGTATGCTGCCATTGGATTCTCTCCAACAGTACGGACTATTATCCCTGGGCGAGTCCTGAATAGAATGAACCAGAGGATTGGAACTAGCACGTAAGACGTGTATACTAGGATGTCCTTGTTGAAGAAGACCGGGCCAAAGAAAGGAATGGCGCTTAGTCCCGGTATCGGGATTGGTTCCAATGCAGTAATAGTCCTCCCCACGAAATCTCGTCCTAGTAGTCCGCTG
>JBHLRV010000295.1:0-3167 GCA_048882205.1 Candidatus Thorarchaeota archaeon
TCCAACAATGCCTGGTGAGCGTGGCAGCTTTGATTACGACTGGGAAGGCACCCGGACTAGCAAGAGGCATTTGGTCAAAGATGGGATACTGACAGAACTTCTTCACACACTAGAGACTTCCGTCCGGCTGGGGATGGAGCCCAACGGGGCCGGTAGAGCGCAGTCCTTCATGCACTCACCCCTTCCCAGAATGTCCAATACTCTGATGGAGCCCGGCGACTGGGATGTTGACGAACTGATCGCTGATACCGGAGAGGGAATCCTGCTGTGCAGCTTCAACTATGGCTACACCGATCCATCAAAAGGCCAATTCATGTTTCAGGCCAGTCATGGCTACCTCATAGAGAAAGGTGAGATTGGGCAGATGGTGAGAGATGTTTCTCTTGCAGGACAGATACTTGAGGTGCTTCCTAAGATAGATGCTGTCGGCAAAGACTTCAAGATGGATGCTGGCACATGCGGAAAGAATGGACAGATGGTCCCGGACATGTCTGGAGGGCCGCATGCTCGTATCAGAAACATTCCGGTTGGGGGCATGTAGATTGAAAGACCGTCTTCTTGACATTGCGCACAAGGCGGCTCAAAAGGCCGAAGGCTTTGGAGCAGATCAGGCAGAAGTCTATATTGGTTCAACACGATCATTCTCTATCGATGTCGAGAACAATGCTATCAAGAGTGCGTCCGACAAACGCGATGCGGGTTGTGGAATTCGCTCAGTGGTAGGCAAGAAGGTTGGATTTGCCTACGTCACGACAGTCCAAGAGAGTGACCTAGTCGAAGCTGCTGAGAATTCCGTAAAGTTGGCAAGAGCATCCGTAGAAGATCCCGACTTCGTAAGTCTACCATCAGTCAATGGGAGTTATCCAGATGTGGAAGGCCTTTTCGATCCAAGGATCCAGGAACTAGGCTCCGAGGATGCAGCAGACCTTATTGCAAGAGGGGTCGATGCAACGAGTACTGCTCTAAATAGGTTCAAGTTTGCTATTGAGGGGAAACTTGGTGTCTCAACAAGCGTCAGGGTCATCGTCAACTCGCTTGGAATCTCATGCTCGGCCGAGTCAACATCTGCTTGGATGTACATGTCCCCGACCATCAAGACCGAAACAGACCAGACATCAAGCTACGAATTAGAGGTTTCCAGGACACTCAAGGACATTGATCCTGAGTGGATTGGTCGCACTTCTGCAGAGAATGCAGTGAACAATCTCGGAGCCAAGACAGTTGACGGTGGCGACATGCCAGTCATACTGGCGCCTCTTGCATCAGGTACAGTTCTAGGAGGAGGCTTCGCAGGAGCAGTAAACGCCGAAGAGGTCCAATATGGACGGTCTTACATCTCTGATGCATTCGGAGAAGAGATCGCGTCATCGTCGCTCCACCTTGTTGACGATGGGTTGCTGCCTGGAGGTGTTGGTTCGCGGTCATTTGATGCCGAAGGCTTCCCTTCTCAGAGGACCGAGATAGTTGAGGACGGAGTTCTGAAGAGCCTCCTTCACAATTCATACACGGCGAACAAAGACGAAGTCGACAACACAGGAAACGCCAGCCGGCCTTCGTACTCTGGTGTGCCCTCAATCTCGACGTCCAATCTGGTGGTGGCTCCTGGGAAGGGTCAGCTTGAAGATTTGATATCAGAGGTTGGCAAAGGGATTCTGTGTCGTAATACGGGTGATCGCCCTAACATGACGACTGGTGACCTTAGCGCAATGGTGATGGAGGGTGCGTATTTTGAGAAGGGGGAAATTCAACATCCGGTTAAGAGCACCCTGTTGGGCATAAACATGCGAGATCTTCTTCAGCGTGTTGAGATGGTTGGTGAGGACACGAGAGTTTCTCTCTCAATCATAAGTCCGTCCATAGTGATATCATCAGCGAAGGTAAGCTCGGGTTAGACTACATTCTCTCCACGACAGGAATTCCGATTAGCTGCAGACAATTAGCCATGGTTGTCCTGAAGGCTCTCACGAGCTCGAGTCGGGCAGCCCTGAGCTGAGGTTCTGCTTTCAGAACTGGACATGAGTCGTAGAACTTGCTGAATAGCGTTGCGAGTTCATAGCAATAAGCTGTTACGTGATTTGAGCTGAAACTTGTTCCCCATACTTCTTTCCTGAGTCCACGCGTAACTTCTAAGACTTCTTCCGGCAGTCTGGCGATCGCCTTGACCAGAGCGAACTCTTCTTCCTCTATGAGGAGGGTAAGGTCTACAGTCGAAGCTCTTTCAGTTCCTCCCCTCTCGAGAATCCTTTGCGCTCTTGCGTGAGAGTACTGGAGATAGGGGGCGGCATCTCCGTTGAAATCAAGTGCATCGTCCCACCTGAATGTGATCTTCCTGTCTGGCGATGCTTTGAGAAGGTGATATCTGACCGCGCCTGACCCAATCATCGTCGCTACCCGGTCCTTGAATGCGTCATCTTCGTCGGGGTTTCGTTTCTCGACTTCCTCTCTTGCTAGCTTCTGAGCCTTGTCCAAGACTTCGTCGCTTGAGTATCCTATCCAAGTTCCCTCTCTTCCTGAGAAATCAACGCCCTCAAGCCCGACAAACTCGTATGCGATATGATGCGAGTTCTCGCTTTGCTCCTTGAAACCGAGGAGGTTCATGATGGTGTACACGAGTCGCTGTGGTTGAGATTGGTCGGAGCCGACGACATTGAACACGAGATCAATCTTGCCGAAGTCGTGCTTGGTACCTTCCATGGCTGTCTTGAAGACATCCTTGTCGTTTGGCTGTCTTTCAAAGACTTTGTAGAGAAACGGGTCCTCCACTATCCCGAACTTCCACATCTGGAATGCGACATCGGCGCCGGTGTACGTTCTGGTTCCATCCGACCTGAATAAGACCTTGTAGGGGTCCTTCATGTCTTTGAATTCGTCAATGGTGCGGAGGTCAGCCACCACACATCCTGCCTTATCGCCCTCTTCCGGAACGAAGATGTTCTCGCTTTCCAGCATCATTTTCCTCGCACGTTCAAGGAGCCCACTGTGAGCAATTGTGCTCTCCCATATCTGGAAGTCATGATATATACCCAGACGGTAGGCAGTCTGACACTGAGCCTTTAGGCACTCCGTCACCATCCTCTCGCTTCTCTTTGCTGCCTCCGTGTCGAGGTGTTCAAGATCCCTTGAAACCTCCCTAATCTCGACTTCCGCCTTCTCGTCTGTTTCGAATC
>JBHLRV010000296.1:0-3151 GCA_048882205.1 Candidatus Thorarchaeota archaeon
AGTGGCTCATGGGCGTGTAGGTTCTCCTTTGATGAGGAGGACGTCAATGTCATGACCTCAGCCTTCTTGGAGAAGAGGGAAGAACTCTTCCAAGGTCTGGAGCGTATTGGTGCCAAGAGAGTTGACTATGGTGATGCCGGGTTTGAAGTCCCCTTCTTGCCGAAAGTAAGAGTTCTACTAATATTCGAGGACGAGGATGAAGAGTTCCCAGCCAGTATTCGCCTTCTATATGACAAGAACTCGATCTTCTATCAGCCCCATGAGATGTTGGGGGTCATAAGTTCGTTCTTGGCAAATCGCGCTTTGAAGGCCGTATAGTGCAAGAGAAGTTGGGTCCGAGCTGGAATTAGTCTCGGATGACAGTCCCCCTCATCTTCATTCCCTTGGACGGACAGTTGTGTCCCACAAAAGCCACAATTGACGGGGTTCTAAGCATCTGGCCTGATTAGTCCAGAAACCGCCGTCTTAGTTTCTGAACTCTTGCGATAGTAGGGATGAAGATGGGTAGAACTGCACGCACTTTTCGCGATTCCATAAGAATTGAAGAAGCAAGGTGGAAGGGATTCCGAAGAGTACTGAAGCCTCAGAATAGAGAAGTACTTGATCGTGTCTTTGACTATGCCCGAGAGTACGCCGATGCTGGCACTATGATAGTCACGCCACGAGTCATGGAAGTGGCTCTTGTTTCGACAGTGGCAGAGCTGCTCAAGGAAGTCGACAAACTCCAACGGAGACTCAATGAGCTTGAGAAGAGAGCTCAGGAGAAGGGGACCTGATGAGGCAGGTCGGATGGCTTCTTGATGCCAGTGTGAACCACAGGGACCAGGCCCTGACCCTTTGGATCAAGACCAATGGAAAGACTCGGGGTTACTTGTATCGAGGCTTCAATCCATCAGTCTTTGTCAGTAGCGAACAGATGAAGGGCCTTGAGTGGACTGATACAGATGTCTTCAGCGCCGTACGTACACATCAAAGAGTGACTGGAACGAAGTTTGTCAAGAAGTTTGTCAGCGTCTATGATGATGAGATGAGCCGAGTGTTGCAGGTCTTTACCACACCAGACGCACTCTGGGAGGTGGCAAGGGACCTAGAGAGAATACCAGGAACGACTGTGTTCCATGCAGACATCGACCCAGTGCAGCAGTTCTTCATCAACGAGAAGATCTTCCCTTTTGGAAGAGTTGAGTTCGAGTTGGATGACGACACTGTCACCCAGATACGGTGTCTTGACAGCCGGGAGGATTCCGAGTATGAGATTCCTGACCTGGAAGAGATTGGATTCGAGGTGTTCGTCGACACTCGACAGGTCTTCCCCAGAATAGATGACAAGATACACCACATAGACATCTACCACAGGGGACTGACTATCCGAATAGAAGGTGAGAGTGAGAAAGAGATCCTACTTGAGTTTCAGCGGACTATTGACGGAATCGATCCGGACGTGATTGTGAGTCGAGGTGGCGACGAGAGTCTCTTCAGATATCTGACTCTACGAGCAAAGCTGAATGGAGTGAATCTCGTGATGTCACGTGATGGAACTCCCCTGAAGGTCGTACATCGAGAGCCAAAGTCATTCTGGCAGTACAACCAGATTGTCTACAGAGCAGGCAATCAAGTCATGTTTAATGGGCGAATCCATATCGACCGGTCGGGAAGCCTTTACTACTCACCATCCGGAATGGCGGGAGTCGTCGAGGGCTGTAGACTGGCATTTGCACAGCCTCAGAGAGTTGCAAGGATGTCAATAGGCAGTGTCAATGCAGCAGTACAGTACTATAATGCCTACAAGAGGCACATTCTGATACCGCCAGTGAAGCGAAATCCGGAGTTCCTGAAGTCTGTGAATGAACTGGCCGCCGTTGACAGGGGAGGGCTTATTCTCCAACCGAAGCCAGACATCTACGAGAACATTGCAGAGTGCGACTTTTCCTCAATGTACCCCACTCTGATGGTGAACCGAAACATCAGTCCGGAAACAATCTGCACACTTGACGACTGTTCATATGATGAGAAGTACTGTATCAGGGTTCCAGAGGTGCCATTTCGGCTATGCACGAGAAAGAGGGGAATCGTTTCAGAGTCGCTCGAACTTGTCGTGAAGAAGCGTGGGGAGTTCAAGAAGCAGATTGAGAAGGGGCATGACGCCAAGAAGTACAGACTGATGGAGAATACACTGAAGGGAGTGCTTGTATCGTGCTTTGGCTATCTTGGTTTCAAGAACGCAAGATTTGGGCGAGTGGAGGCACACACAGCTGTCACTGCACTTGCAAGGGATGTACTCCTGACAACTCAAGAGATTGGGGAAGAGATGGGTTTTGAGTTGATACATGGCATTGTTGACTCGGTATGGATGAGATCCAACGGGGAACCAGAATATGACAGAGTCGTTGTGTTCTGCAGAAGGGTTTCTGACGCGGTCGACATTACGATGTCCCCTAAGGGTGTTTATAGATGGATGGTAATCCCGTCATCGCGACTACATCCTTCTATTGCGCCGCTAAACCGATACTATGGAGTCTATGCCAATGGGGGCATCAAGACTCGCGGTATAGAAACCAGACGACGAGACACATGCCTCTACGTGGGTGACTGCCAAATGACTATGATCAAGACATTTGCACGCGCCCGCAACAAAACCGAGTTCATAGAGAAGATACCCGAAGCACATCTGGTGTGTCATGATTACATTGAGAAGTTGCACAAGGGAGATGTGGACATGAGGGATCTGATTCTACATACACGCCTGACACGTGAGCCGCACGAATACCGGGCCATGTCTAGGGCGGCCATAGTTGCACACCAGTTGGTGGAGAGCGGCAGAGAGCTTCATGCAGGACAAAAGGTGCGTTATGTCCTAGTGAGTGCGGAGTCAGAGAGTCCAATGCGACGGGTCAAAGCGGTGGAGCTCTTTGATGATACAACAAGGTATGATCCTGAGGCTTATGCAAATCTCTGCAGAAGGGCCTTTGAGAATCTAGTGCCTCATCAGTATCTCAAGGACTTCGACATCAAAGAGAGACCAGCAAGACTCGTACAGACCCCGATACAATAGAGACAAGTCATAATCGGTCTACTCAGTGATTGCATGAGCCTGCATCGCAATCCTTGGCTTCAGTTCACGAACTGGAATGCCAGTTTCCTTTGACACTTT
>JBHLRV010000297.1:0-3149 GCA_048882205.1 Candidatus Thorarchaeota archaeon
ATTCGTGACACTTCTCCTTCGGAGGCCGCGAAGACTGTTGAGGAAGTGCTTCAGGCTGTGAAGGTACCAGTGCTCATTGGTTCTGCGGGAGACCCAGAGAAGGACGGACCGGTCCTAGCCAAGGCCGCGGAGGTCTGTGAAGGTGAGAGGACACTGCTCTGTTCAGCGACTGTCGATGTCTACGAACCTGTTGCTGAGGCTGCAAAGAAGCACGATCAGATAGTTCTCTCTTGGACATCACTTGATATCAATGAACAGAAGGAGTTGAACCGCAGGCTCGTTGACTGGCTCAGACCTGATCAGATTGTGATAGATCCTACCACTGCAGCCCTAGGCTACGGTCTTGAGTATGCCTTCACAATGATGCAGAGAATGCGACTGGCAGGTCTTCTTGGAGACGAAGAGCTTCAGTACCCAATCAGCTCTGGCACAACGAATGCATGGGCTGCCAGAGAGGCCTGGTTGAAGGCACCGGAGCTTGGTCCACGAGAGCTGAGAGGTCCAATCTGGGAGAGCGTCACAGCACTCTCACTGTTGCTCGCTGGCAACGATTTGTTCATGATGATGCACCCAGCAGCCATTAAGACAGTACATGACCTGATAGAATGGTTGCGTGAACGACGACCAATCCCAGTTGAGGAGTATGCAGACTGGACTACGATGTCCATGCCGGAGGGAACGTGATGGTAAAGCTAGCAGGTCCCTTGGACATCTATCCACAACTACCAGGTACCAACTGTGAGCTGTGCGGAGAAGCGAACTGCATGGCATTCGCCACAAAGCTCGCAGAGTATACAGTGAAACTCACTGCATGCACTCCGTTATACGAAGAAGCCCAGTATGCCAAGAAACTTGCAAACCTGAAGGAGCTAATTCGTCCGGCAGTACGAGAAGTGACCATCGGTGTTGGTGAGAAGGCAGCGTCCATAGGCGGGAAACTGGTTCTCTACAGACACGACCTCAGATACACGAACCCAGTGGCCTTCTTCATAGACATCGCCGACGATCTTGACTCGGAGGCGTTGTCACAGAGGATCAAAGCAATCGAAGAATGGACGTACGTATACATCGGACAGAATCTTCGGTTGGACGGAATTGCCCTAAGAGGTGTGTCGCAGGATCCCAAGACATTCGCCAAGGCAGCAAAGCAAGTGGCCGAACTCACAGACTGGCCTATAATGTTGTGTTCTCTCAATCCTGATATGCTCGCGGCCGCAGCCATGGCAATATCTGACAAGAACCCGCTCCTATATGCCGCAACCATTGATACGTGGTCTGAAGTGGGGGAGATAGCGGTCAAGCATGGCCATCCTTTGGTTGCATACGCTCCGGGAAACCTTGAGAACCTTTCATCCTTAGTTAACACACTTCGAGCGATGGGCGTTGAAGACATTGTCCTTGACCCTGGCACTATGTCTAGGGCGGGGTTAGGAACAACTGTCGACAACTTCACTCAGCTTAGACGGTCAGCAACAGTCGATGAGAACGAGCTTGTTGGGTACCCCCTGTTAGCGACGCCCATCTCGGTATGGTCAGACCACAGGGAGGGTTCTGCTCCTGAGCTCACCAAATGGGACGAGGTCCTCGCGGCAGCCTCTATGGTTGTTAGGTATTCTGACATTGTAGTCCTCCATAGTCTAGACATGTGGACGGACCTGCCACTGACTTTCCTTAGGAGCAATCTCTATACGGATCCGGTCAAGCCTGTGGCTGTTGAGGCCGGTCTAATGGAGTTCGGGGATGTAGGACCTGATTCACCAGTGATGTACACGACGAATTTCGCGCTGACCTACTTCACGGTAGAGAGTGATATCAAGCAGGGTGGAGTAGACGCTTGGCTTGTTGTCGTGGATACAGAAGGGATGAGTGTCCAGTCAGCAGTTGCAGGAAGGAAGTTGACCGCCGAAAAGGTGGCCGAAACCCTTGAGGAGTATGGAGTTGCAGATAAGGTCAACCATAAAACACTCATCAGTCCAGGTATGGCTGCACGAATCAGTGGTGAAACTGAAGAGGTCTCAGGATGGACTGTGAAGGTGGGCCCACAGGACTCAAGTGGAATTCCAAAATACCTGCAAGAGGGTAGATGGAAAGAAGACTGAAGCAAGTCAACCCTAGACGACACAAGTCTGAGGGGTCCATAGTAGAGCGTGAAAAACGTGAGAGAGCGTCTAATGATTTCAGTATCTGGCAAGGGAGGAGTCGGTAAGACGACTACCGCCGCGCTTCTGACCAGGATGATCACAGAAAGGGCAAAGAAATCGCTTCTTGTGGTCGATGCTGACCCTGTAATGAACCTGCCAAGAGCTCTAGGAGTCGAAGTACCCACCACAGTCGGTGAGATAGCTACCAAGCTTAGAAAGAGCATTGACGAGGGCTCAATCTCTAGGGCTGTTACCAAGCAAGACATCCTTGAGGGAGAAATCTATGAGTCCCTAGTTGAGGGGGACGAGTTTGACTTCTTGGCTATGGGGCGCACAGAAGGAGAGGGCTGCTACTGTTATGTGAATCGTCTTCTCACGCAAATCCTAGACACTCTGAGCCTGAACTATGATTTCACACTGCTCGATATGAGTGCCGGGCTAGAACACCTGAGTAGGCGAACGAATCGGAATGTAGACGTTCTCATCATCGTTGTTGACCCTTCGAGGGCCGCCTATGAGGCCGCACTCCGAATCAGAGGGCTTGCCGAGGAGGTCCACATTGACTTCAAGAAGAGCGTCGTGATTGGAAACAGGTTCCCTCCTGGAATGGAGGAGGAACTTGCGAGCCGCATCGAGGAGCAAGGACTGTTCTTTGCAGGCATGATTCCCAATGACGATGAACTTGCAAGACTGAACTATCTTGGGACTCCTTTAAGCCAACTACCGGCTGAATCACCTGCTGTAAAAGCGGCTGAACGCATCGCAGAGAAGGTCGGTCTTCTTAGTGATGTGACTCTCATGAAGCTGCTGGGTCAAGGAACCTGATTCTCACTTTCTTGTTTCAATTGCAATCTGCAGACTCTCGAATAGCTCGCTCGCTGCAACTTGGAGAAGCTCGGAGTCCTCAGATAAGACATCAATTCGGAGTCTAGACAGGTCTCCCTTAGCATGTCCGACTACGGTGGTAGTTACCGATATCCTTGAGGCATTGTATCTTCCAAGGCCGGT
>JBHLRV010000298.1:0-3149 GCA_048882205.1 Candidatus Thorarchaeota archaeon
TCAGCCTTGCCGCCTTCTGGAGGCTCCTAAGGAGACCGATTCGTCCCATACCTCTCTTGAACCTCCTCATCTTGTCAATTGTGCCTAAGGAGATTCCGTCACCTCTGTTTGCAGACATGAGGTCTCGCGCTTCAAGAAGCCTTTTCTCAAAACCGAAGTCCATGTCGTCATCTGAAACAGCTTGCAGAAGCCTCCGAAAGATTTCAAGTGATGCGAGGCGCTTTCCGAAGCCTTTCATGTACTGAATGTTGTAGTGCCACAGACCAGATGCGTCTAGTTCGTTCCTGGCTATGGCTCTCTTGGCGACCTCACCAAGGATTATGCCGGCCCTCATTCCTGCGCCTATACCGCCCCCGTGAATCGGGTTGACTTGGGCGGCAGCATCTCCAACAAAGGCTACACCGTCCGCTACGAGAGACATCAAAGGCCGCCTCACGGGCACGGCTCCTCCTGCGCCCTCAATTAGTTCGGATCGGAGCAGGAGATGGTACACCTTTTTGAACTTCTGGAAGTGCGACTTGGGTGACCCCTTCCCAGTTCCACCTGTAATGCCAACTCCAGCGTTTACCTCCTGAATTCCCTTTGGGAAGATCCATGCATAGCCATTGGGTGCTATTCGTCCACCCAGAAAGACTCGGGCTACTTCTGGTTCCGCGAGTGGCATCCTTAGCTTGAGTATCTCACGGTAGCACAAGGCGACATCTTCTTTGTCAATCACTCTTTCTACTAATGGACTTTCCAGCTTGTTCCTAACTACCCCTGCAAAGCCACTGGCATCTACAACAAGCTTGGAGTGCACATTCTTCTCAATCCCGCCTTCTGACAAGTCCTTATAGGTGACGCCAACTACTCTATCTTTGCTCATCAGCGGAGAACCCACATGGCATTGTGGCATGAAAGAAACGCCAGCACCGATTGCCTCTTGCAAGAGACGCTGACCAAAGTTCAGTCTGTGCACTGTCCATCCGTCAAACTCCGTCCACCCTCTGACCTTGAGTTCGTTCACCATGCTGGGAGGATACACATCTGCCCCTGCAACTGCAGAGGATATTTCAGGACCTCTTGGAAACTCGATTCCTGTTGATTCAAAGTGTGATTTGCTTATCTCGTCCCCGCAGACCTTCTCGCCCACCTTACCTTGCGGCTTCCTATCAATCAGAAGTGTGTTAAGGCCCATCTCGGCGCATCTTCTGGCCGCTACACAACCGGCCGAACCAGCGCCCACGACAATCACACGAGGTCTCTTCAAGGTCTTTCGAATCTTGAGGCTAGCTCGGAGTTATAAATACGCTCGTCGGGATTGCCCAGAAAGACTGTCAGATCGAGGAATCCTGGGGACTACAAGTGTCGGAACTCAATTATCACGATTGAGATGATGAGTACACCCAGTACCACGACTAGTAGCGGCGGCATCCAATTCAGGAAGAGCCCGAAGTAGTACACAAGCGTAGGAAGGTCAAGTGGAATCACTACAAGAATAGCGTAGACGAATAGCAGACCTGAAGCTGCGAATATCGGGTAGAACAATGGACCTCCGCTTATCACCAAGAGTAGAACTATGACTCCAAGGCGGCTCTTGACAGGATCAAGCAATGGGAGAGGAATTGCCTCGTCGTCCCTGAACTGGAAGTAGTAGCTTATGAGCAATGTAGGCATCCGTATTCTGATTAGCTCCAATACTTGGACACCTAGTTGGACTGACAGCAGGATTACAGTGTGCAAGAGCATGTAGCCAAGAATGATAGCATTGATGGGAGGCAGGTCTTCTGTCAGTATCTGAAAGCTCTCAATCACTCCAACAAATACGAGGAAGTTGATCAGAAAGAGGGCAAGATGTCCAAGTGCACCCTTAACAACCTGACTGCGTGTCACCAATCTCAATCAGTCCGAGAAGAGCCACTAGACTCCCAGTTTAAAGGGTTTGCTCGGGTCCGGGCCTTCCGCCGTCAGAGGCCCCAGCTCGCGTTGCTTCTCAATTGCTCTTGTGACAAGCTCTGTGAACAGCTCGTTGATGTTCTCGCCTGTCTTGGCGCTTGTCTGGTAGTGCAGCACATCAAGCCACTTTCGAATCATCTCTCCGGCTGCCGGCGGAACGAGCCGGTCGCTTCTGTCTATCTTGTTTGCCACTACAGAGACCACGGCGTTTGGACAAACAGTGATGAACTTGGTGAACCACTCGCCTACGTCAAGGAACGTTTGTGGCCTAGTCACGTCATAGACGATTATTGCCATGGTTGCTCCGGCCATGTACCTTCTCCTAAGCTCATTGTACGTGGGCTGTCCTGCCAAATCCCAGAGCACGACCCTGGCCGTCACTCTGTTACCGTCTGGCATAGTCACGTCCACAGTCTTGAGGGCAAAAGTAGTTCCAATTGTGGCAATGTATCTCTCACTGAAGCTGTCTTCCGTGTATCGTTTGATGCAACTGGTCTTCCCTACGGCCCCGTCACCTAGGGCAACCAGTTTAAACATGTGAGAGATCTGTTCGGTGGACACGGTGCTGCCGTCCTAAACTTCACTGCCCTTTGTTATCTGCCGATGATTGGTATTTAATAGTTCTCGGAATATCCTCATAGTAACTCTGATAACGCCGCAGCTACCTTTGAACATCAGAAGAACCCTTTTGTGGGCCTCTATCTCTTAGCAACTGGCAAAGATGGACAAGGAGACCGTATAATGGCAGAGGAATTCCTCAAACGTTTGACGGGTATAGAGAAGAGCATCGCAGCCCTCGATGATACCTTGAAGAGAATGATCACGATACTCGGGGCCATGACAGAGATACGGTCAGACATTCGCATGGCAAAAGATGAGCTTCTCGATGCTGTTACCAAGACCTCAAACACAGGGGGAGAGTCTGGAGTCAACATGGAAGAGATTGCTGCCTTGATAAAGGGCCAGTTTGATACGATTGGGAAGTTCATCAACGATGCCATAGAGGGAACAAGAGACGATCTGTTCGCAGCCCTCAAAGAGATATCAGCTCCAGCACCTGCGGTCGCGGCGCGAAAGGCTGCCGCTCCAGCACCCAAACAAACTTCTCCAGAAGTTGCTGCTGCTCCACAGCCGACCTCTGTGATAGTTTCTGCCGACAAGGCAATGAAGATTGCTAACGAGATTGATAAGATCATAGCGAGCCTGAAGATGGG
>JBHLRV010000299.1:0-3145 GCA_048882205.1 Candidatus Thorarchaeota archaeon
GTCAAGTAGATTATACTTGAGTCTAAACTGTTGAACTCAAGTATAAAGAGTGGCTGACCGCAATGAGCGACTCCAAGAAACGAAGGCTGGAAAGAGAACGGACACAACGCCGAGAGGCCATCATCAGAACGGCCCGGGGATTCTTCACGGACCAAGGATACGAAGGAACAATGGTCGACGAGGTTGCACTGGAGGCAGGGTATACCAAGGCGACCATCTACAACTACTTTGAGTCCAAAGATGACCTTTTCATCGCTGTGGTCGCAAAGACCTTTGAGAAGCTGTCGCGAATCTTGGAGGACTCCATGAAGCAGTCGGGTGTTGCGTATGACCTCCGGTCTCTGGGGGACGCGTATCTCACTTTCATCGAGGAGTATCCGGACGAAGCAATACTGTTTGAGGTAGGCCGACTGGGACTGGTCATCGGCAGCATGATCAGGAAAGAGGAGTCGAAGGAATCTCTCACTGAGAGCGAAACTGAGTTCAGAAAGCACCAGCTGAAGATCCAAGAACTAATGACCGACATAATCTCTGGGACAATCAAGAAGGCTGGAGCCGAGGGCAAGGTGGACCCGTTCTCTGTCATCATGGTCTTGAGCTCTCTTGCTTCTTCAATCAGAGAAATTGTGATGAGAGGTGTTAGGGGCGACCAGACGGAGGAGAAGACAAGAGAGCAGCTCTCTGTCCTGTTCAACATCATTGACAGCGGACTAAGGCACTACAAGGATTAGACATTGACTCAGTAAAACAAAGGTGATAGGATAAATGACAACTATGGAAACGATTCAAGGAACAATGGATGACACTAGGGAAAGTACCAAGTCATCAGGGAATGTGACTGGCATCAAGAGAGTGGTCAGGCTTCTCGCCTATGCTCTAGTCTGGGCATTCGTCCTCTCATTAGCCCTCGGCTCCTTTGCCGCGGGAGTGTGGACTGTGATTCCCACCGATCTCTTGGCTTGGGGAGCCGGCAGGCCAAACCTGCTTGGATATGTATCACACTGCTCCTTTGTGCCTATCAGCAGCATCACTCTATTCACGGCCTCCTCAATTGGCATCTTCTTGGCTTACAAGCTGAGGAACAGAGAGCGACTAGCAGGCCTTGGAATGCTTCTGGGAATTGCCGGAGGAATGGCGGTTGGTCTGCTTGGAGGCATAGACATTGGCATGTTCATGGGCATGGGTGCAGGTGTAGGTGTCGGAGTCGTTCTGGGCCCACTTCTAGTGATTGTGCAAGGCAGGAGGGCCTAGAGTACCAAGGAGTTGACTACAATGGCGAAAGCGCTAGTACTGTATCATTCTCTCTTTGGCAACACAAGGGCTGTGGCTGAAAGCTTGGTCAAGGGATTGGAGGCGTCCGATGTCGAAGTGGACTGCTTGAGTATCCTTGATGTTGACATCAGCCTGATACCAAGTTATGACCTGCTAGTCGTAGGTGGACCAACACACATTCTTCGTATGTCCAAACCAATGGAAGAGTTCATGGAAAGACTCGGCTCAGTTGATGTGCGCGGCATGAAGGGTTTCGCCTTCGATACGAGAAACGAGTCGCGGATGAACAAGAAGAGTCTGCTCGGGCTTGAGAACAGTGCTGCAAGACGAATCGAGGGCAGGATGAAGAGGTTGAAGATGAAGATTGTCCGACCCAGACAGTCAGCCATTGTTGAAGGCAGAGAGGGACCTCTCGATAGAGGCGTCGAGGAAATCTTCGAACAGATTGGGCATGAAATTGGAGCGTTGATTGTGTCATCTTCTGAGTCCGCAGTGATTCTGGATCCAGGTTCTTGAGCCTTGAGAGGAACAGAGACACGTTGTTTGGAATGAAAATGAAGTAGCTGAATGACGCGTCCGGAACAGCAAATCTCTTACGTCTGTCCCGTGTCGTGAGAGCCTTGAGGAAGACGTATGAGAGAGATAACATTCGAACCTCGGTTGGCCAAGCGCCTACAGAAACAGTATCGGATGGAGAAGCCTCCAGCCAACCTGACTGAGCTCATCGAGTTCACCAAGGCACAGGTGTTGGCGACGCCCGGTGGGCGGGAGCAGATTGCTTCCATCCGCGAAGGTAAAGTGACGATCGGGGAAACAGACTTAGACCGCGGGCAGTCCATCGTTTCGCCGGACGGTCGCGAATTGAAGGTCATGTGCGGTTATGATTCCCTCGCGACGGCCCTGTTGCGTGGCGAGGGCCTTGTTAGGGCCACGTGCTTCCATTGTGGCGAGAAGATGGAGATTAAGATCAAGGATGGCGAACTTGTTCGTGCTTCCCACCCTTCGATTCGTTTCTGGTTTGGGGACGGCCCCAAGGGCATCCCCGTCTGCGACCACTACAACTTCTTCCCAGATCAAGAACACTTGGATGGCTGGCTTGAAACAAACCCCGAGGAGCTTGGTGTCGCGCTCTCCCTTGACGAGGCGATAGAGTTCATGGAGCTTTCGCACAAGGGATTGTGAGCCAGAGTTCTTGGCCTCCAGATTCGGTTGAGCATCATCTCACTGACAGCGGGTTCTGGGCCGCTCTTCGACAGATTCAAATGGTAAGGCGTTCTCAATATTCAGTTACAATTCATAACTTTGTGATTGAGAGTCGTCTGAGAGGATAGGTATGAGAGCGCACTTTGCGTTGCTATTGCTTGTTGTTCTGGTCATGGCTCCATTATCAGTGACGCCGCTGGCCGAGTTTCAGAGGAATACTGGAGTAGACAATTCCCTCGCGTTCGCATTGGAGGATGCATCATCAGGAAGGAATCCAAGCCTAAAGGAATCGCCAGAGTCACTGCAGGATGTAGAACAGGAAATGACGGTCTTCACACAATCACTGTCTCAGGAGGATGTCATCAACGTGGCATACAGTACTTTTCTCGGCGACACAGAACTTGATATCGCTGAAGCCATCGCGGTTGAGGACGGAAGTATCTACGTGACAGGAGCCACGATGTCCCCCAGCTTTCCGACGTTAAATGCCAACGACTCCACGTTCAACGGGGGTTGGGACGTATTCATAACGAAGCTCGCTCCTGACGGTCGATCGCTTCTGTACAGTACATATCTAGGAGGATCTGGAAATGAAGTTGCGTATGGCATTGCAGTGGGAAAGTTGGCCGACGTTGTGTAGCCTGTTACGTACACCTCCCCGTTCTCCACT
>JBHLRV010000300.1:0-3136 GCA_048882205.1 Candidatus Thorarchaeota archaeon
ATTGGTGTGAGCTTGCTAGCACAGGCGAGGCGCGAAAATGCGGTTCCGAGCCATTTTACATACGGAGCGAACTGTCTTTCCATCAGAAAGCAGAGTTTCATCAGATCGAGTATCAGTCGTCCTGCAATCAGACGTGAGCCCAACTCATCTCCCACCTGACCACACCGACCCATGAATGCCTCCTCCTGTGATATCCGACGCCATTGATTGGCGAGTAAGTAGAGCCATACGTCGTTTGGATAGTATTCAAGCTTGGTCAAAACTGCTTCAAGCTCGTTCAGACCGTCATGGAACACTCGACCACCTGCAATGCTTCTCAAGCGTTGCTCTGGCAGAATCAGCCAGTCTACTGGGCGTAGCTTTCCTACCGGATTCAAACCGAGATAGTCTTTGAAGAAAGTGTCAACCGTCGTAATATCGACACGATGGTTGACTGGCCCTTTTTCAATCGGTACCATTACATCAGTTCCATCTTCATTAAGCCCTAGATTGGTGGGAAAACCACGTATCTCAAGAGGCAACTCTTGACGAAGATACTGGTCTATCTCTTCTTTCAGGACATCGTGGTCTGATTCGGTCAAAAACAGGGTCAGCTTCGGTCCCCAAGCGTGATCCATAGACTGTTCTGTGTCAAACCCAAGCACATCTGAACCACTACCCACTCTTCCGGCTGAGTATAACAAATCGGGAAAGCGTGACTCCAAGATTGGTTTCACTGCCTCCCTATAGAAGATCTCACTGAGCTCCAACCCCTTTATGAAACCAGTTTCATGATCGTCCGTACTCATTATGCTGTCTCCAATAACATGTCCTTGAAATCCCGGGGATTTGGACCTTGCGTAGAGCATGAGAACGAAATGGCGGGCCCGCCCGGATTCGAACCGGGGATTACTAACTTACTCCAGACCGAAGACAGACGGTCCATAGGAGGCTAGTGCCCTATGAACCTCTCAGGGGTCGAAGCACCGAGAGTCCAGGCTAGGCCACGGGCCCACAGAAACCATCGAGTAGCCGGTTCGTTGTTAAAGCTTTTGCAGAATGGACTACTCTGCAACCTTCGCAGTTATCTTTGCACCCTCTTCCAGTGCATCAACGAGTGAAGTACCCTGTCTCGTCTTTATTCGAATGGCACTATCTCCATTCCGTCCAATCACAGTCGTGAACAGATACTCGTCGTCCGCAAACACCTCAATTCGCTGCTTAGAGTATTTCCTGCCAGCTGTGAGTGTCACTTTCTTCCTACTGTAGCTGACTGATACTGGCACAGTTTCGCCAGGGACCCCTCGGTCTTTTCTTCGATCTCTCACCGAAGGGGCGATGACACCTCTGACTGGCACTACGACTTTCTCTCCGCCAAATGAGAACATCTCATATTCAAGTACACCATGCTCGAAATTCCTGACCTCAACGACAGGTCTTGCTAGGTCCCTCTGCGAGCTGCTCATACCTGTCGGAAGCTTGACTTTCAATGAGAGAGACGAAACCTTCGCCACCCGGCCGTCCTCTATGTGAACAACTGTATCAACAGTGCTTGGAATCTGTCCAAGTTCCACTCTTCCACCAAGAATGAGCCTCTGAAGTGCATCGATTGCTGACCCAGCATGCACTACTCCAACCATTCCTACGCCTGCTGAGCGTAGGTCGGAGTATGCTTGAAAGTCGCTGTTCTTACGAAGCTCATCGTAGACCACGTAGTCAGGGCGAACCAGAAGCAATACGTCAGCAGCTTTCTCCATACTGCCATCAAGTGGAGAATACTGAACTATCGCATCCTCCACCTGAAGATCTCTCGGCTGTTCCAACGTCTTAACGACATTACCTTTCCCACTGTAGAACTCAGCCAGAGCGGCTGCAAATGTACTCTTCCCGGAACCGGGAGAACCTGAGATAAGAATTCCTTCTGCCCTAGCTTCAAGCCGTTTCATTAGCTTCTCGTTGAGATTGTAGTCGTCAAGATTCAGCTTGACAATTGGACGAATTGCGGAGATTTCCATCTTGTCCGCAAATGGACGCCTTGCTATCGCGATTCTGAGGTTTCTCAGCTGCACAACTGCAGCACCATGTTCTTGAATCTCAATGAAGGACCTCCTGTCTCTCTCAGCGGTTTCTAAAATTGCGTTCGCCAGGATGTCCAGCTCTTCGTATGTAAGCTGTCGATCAGAGAGGTCGACTAGCTCCCAGTTTCCCGGTTCACCTCTCTTTGCCCGAGGTGGATTGTTCTCGACCAGGTGTACACTCATAGTCCTTTCGTCGAAGAATGCCTCTAATGTGAGAATCTCCTCTGCGAGGTCTTCATCATCATCGTACCAGTCTTCGTTCACTTTGAGTCACCAATGCGGTTCTGTAGCCTTGTCTGTGCAACTCTGTAATAGTTGACTTCACCATTCTGATCCACTAGTGCGAACACTAGTTTCTTTCTGGCAGCAGAGGCAGTCTCCGTTACCATGTCAAGATCATGAAGGGATATTGGTTCACCCTCTTTCAGGATGTATATCAACTGGTTGGCCGCTGCAACGCCGGGTCGATCTCCGCGAGCATATACCCTAAAACCAATGCTTTCACCGAAGCCTTGACGTACTGCGTAGCCGCGGCTTCTCAAATCACGGAAGACTAGATATCGCACCCATAGATCAGGGTCTTTAGGCAGAAGCTCATTCACTACACGTTTGCTGTCAACAGTCTTCCCTTCTGGCGTTTCGACAGTGACCCGCTTCCTTTCAATCAGATGAAGCAGCTCAACTGGCTCGAGTTCTAACCTACCATCATCGAGGCGCCTACCGTAGAAACCTTGCTGAGATATTCGGTCAGCATCATCGACACCGACGTATCCTTTTGCACCATCGAATATACTATCAGCTGGTTCTTCCTCCGGCTCAAGGACTTCTTCCAAGATCTCCTCGTCTTCGAGGTCTTCCGGAGTCAGATGTTCCAATTCGTCGTCACCGTTGTCAGACAAGTCATTCACGCCTTGGGCTTCTCCCCATTGAGAATCGTGAAAAAACTTCCGACACGACGTATGGTAAGGTCTATAGCCCCCTTGACTTTGAGAACAGATGTGACCTTCATAGACACTCTGAAGGTCGCTGAGAAGATTATTAGCACCTTGAGAACTATCCTGAAACAATATTGAGAGGAC
>JBHLRV010000301.1:0-3136 GCA_048882205.1 Candidatus Thorarchaeota archaeon
GTGCTATTGCAGATAATCGCGGCCTTCACAATAGCCGTTTACGAGTCCGGCCGGCGAGGTTTGGGTGATATAAGAGCTTCGCTAGGCTACGATTTTGACCTTTCATGTCCGAATCCTCTAGATGCAGGGAAGCTTTCATGGCTGAAGAAGCATTATGCGTCAATCTTCAACAATTCGCTTTTGTGGAAGTGTTGCCTATGACACTCCTAAGACAGTGCGGCTTACCGAAAGATCAAGCAGACTATCTGTAATTGACCTACTCTTCTCTATCGGCATCAATGCTCTTGAGAAGCTCATCAACTAGCGCGCTTGGGAGGCTCTTGGCTTGAGTCACGAGGGCCTCTATCTCTGGAGGAGACAGTCCTCTTTTCTGGAGTTCCTCCCGCAGATTCTGAATCTCCATCTCAGTTAGCCGATCCTCAAACTCCACTGGTTCCTCTGCAAATGGTTCAAGCTTTTCAGCCTCCCTAAGGAATCTTTCTGCAACATCTCTGGGGGCTTTCTCCGCTTCTCTCATTATAGATTGGATCTCGGATTTGGGAGTGCCTTTCTCTTTCAGTTTACGCTGAAGTTCTTTGAGTTCCTGTTTGGTGAGAGTTTCTACAGGCTTGGCCCGTTTCTTCTTCTTCGCTTCATGTTCGTGTCTGAATCCCCTGAAGAGCTCCATTGCCAACATTCTGGGAACTTCTCTTGCCTGAGCAATTATCTTGTCAATCTCTTTCTTCTTGACCCTGTCCTCTTCGAGTTGCCGTCTCAGTTCCTGAATCTCCTTTTCACTGAGGAAGTCTTGGTCCGCCTCTTCCATTTCCATTTCGACTGATTGGGCGAAGCCCTTGAGCAGCATTTCACCGACATCCTTCGGTAGTTTGCGAGCTTGACCTATCACCGAGTCTATCTCATGTTCGGGGAGTCCTCTGTCCAAGAGTTCCTTCTTCATCCTCTGGATCTCTTCCTCGTCCAGAGTGTCCGTCGGAGCTTCTTCTTCAGCTGCTTTTGAATCATCTATTCGGTATGCAACCGTAAGCGGTGTCGTAACCGTTTCGGGTTCGGCACCAAGTCTAATCAATCTCTCCTGAAGTACCTCTTCGAGGACCTGTTCAACAGAGATGCCTCTGCTGTGAGCTGCCTGGAATGCCTCCTGCTGGATCACTTCTCTGGCGAACGTTGTCTGTTCACTGAGTTTCATCTTCGAGATTGCAAGTCTGAACTCTTCCAGCTCCTCAGGAGTCATTGCGGTCAGGATTGCCAGGTCCACAATCATTGTTTCAATCTCGGGTACTTCAACTTCAACAGACTCAGACGGCATTTCTTTTGGCTTCACCTTGACGCCGACTGGTTCGAGCATCTCAGCAAACAGCTCAGAAATGACGACCTCTCTGCGTCTAACGTCCTTGGCAGGTTTGGGTACACGTTTCCTCCGTAGTTGCCGAATCTGTGCGCTTATCGTTCGAATCAGCTTTGGCACCTTTAGGACCCTAACATAGACGATGGCACTTAGGAGCACTATCAGGAAGGCGGCGCTACCATAGGTGATGGCGTTTTGCATTGCAATATCAGCTTCCGATGGACTCACCGAAACAGTCAGGCTCTCGGAGTTTGACACGTAGTGTGTCTTGTTGAAGGTGACGGTGAACTCTGCAACGCCTGCTTGTCTGAGTCCGATAACTCTGAACTGATGCCACCCAGGTCTGCTTGTGTCTGGACCGAGATACTCCAGCGTAGCATATTGCTCGCCTTCGCCTTCAACATTGATCTCTGCATCCGCGATGCCCTCACCGCCATGAGTTGGCCAATCATCTTGATAAACTATCCAAAGAGTTGCGTTTTGTCCGAAGAAGAGCGACAATTGCGATTGCCCCTGTATTTCAAGGCGTGTCGGTACTGGGACTATCCTCACATGGAACGAGAGCTTGGCAATGGTGTAGTTCTCAAGTGCCAGCTGGATGTTAAAGGAAAGCTCTGAGTTTAGTTCGTATAGGTCCGTTTCCAATAGGAATGTGTAATTTCCGTCGCCTGCGTCAGCGAGTTCGAGCGGAATCTGGTAGAATCCCGGTCCTGAAAACGATGTGCCATTGAACGCTGCGTGTGGTACGCCACGATTATTCCAAGTATCAGTGTAACGAAGGACTACTGACAGGGAATCACCATACGGGACTTGGAGGTTCTCCCAGCTATCGCCAACCCGGTATGCATCTGAGATACCGAAACTGATCTCCGTCGGCACAGGAGCCACACTCACAGCGACAGTGATTTGCTTGTCGACATAGTTGGCCTTCCGGAAACTGATTGCAAGCGGATAAGTGCCTGGTCTCAGAAGAGTTGTGTTGACGGGCATTCCATAGGACCCTGTGGCAAGGTAGATCAGGTCACCCTTGGCATTCGGCCACTCGAAGGTCGCCTCGCTGGCTTGCACACTGACGTTTCGGTGGACATCACGATAGGTGAAGTTCAACAGCCCGGTCCATCCCCATACCAAGTCCAATGATCCCTCAGACTCAATGCTGGTCGGAAGATAGTTAACGACCAACAATGTCGAATTCCGAGCTTCTCCAATGTAGGCAGTAGATGGATTGAGTGCCATGATGATGAAGGAATGAGGATGTGCGGAGCTTTCTGATGTGTTGAAGTCGAAGTAGAAGTAGCCAGGTCCCCCGATTGCGGTCCCATTATTGAGGATTCCACTCTGAGCAAGCTCGGGTGAATACCAAGTGACGTTGCAGTTCATAATCCCTGTAGAATATGGGTCGGAAGTATTCAGGGCAGGAGCCAGGATGTAGACACCAATCCTTACCACTTCGGACCAGAAGACAGGTGTGTCCTCATATGTGGAAGTCAGGTTGTCGAGCCAGACCACCATATTAATCTTAGAGATGATCATTATCATAGTGGCGGATGCATTGCCATAGTTCTCTTTCCAGCCAAACAGTTCTATGCTGTACGTACCGTTAGCCGAATAAGTGGGCACATCGGCTGAGTAGTATCCAGAACGACTTGGAACATCGGTGAAAGTCAGATTGTCGAACTCCCAGCTTGCGGTGAGATTGGCGTCTGTCACCCACTGACCAGATGAGTCTTCAACATATACCACAATTGTAGGAGTACTGCCATAATCTGCCGAGAAGACGTAGCTGCTATG
>JBHLRV010000302.1:0-3130 GCA_048882205.1 Candidatus Thorarchaeota archaeon
CATAGAGAGGTGTTCCATATTCCCAATAGACACCATTGAGGGTGGTGCCGACGAGATGAAGGACTTGGAGGCTCTTGTCGTGTCGGATGAGATATCTGTCGTCCAGAATGCCTTTGACATCAATGAGAAGCGAACAAAGAATGGCTTACGTAGGTTTCACATAATAATCGTTCCGAGAGTGAGAACGCTTGACGGAAGACCCCTCTCTTCATCAAGGATTCGAGAGGGTGAATCATTCGATTCAGCCAGTCTCGTATACTAGTCTAGTCTTGCACTATATGGTAGTGCTACGACGTATCGTTGTTTGAACTCGGGATTCCCAGCTAGCTCAACGTAGTCTATCTTGCTACACATGGTTTCAACTTTGTCTCTCAGCATGGGTCTGCAAAGGAGATTATCCGCTCCCGTTATCGCACCACCTCTTACCTTCTGAAGCTTCGAATGCTCGAACATGGGGAAGAGTCCGATGCGATAGGCATCCAGAATATCGATTCCCGTGCCAAAAGCTCCAGTCAAGAACACTCGCTCTACATCCGAGGGGTCTAGACCGGCCTTGGCGAGGAGCAGAGTCACCGCCGAGAAGATTGAAGCCTTGGATTGTTGTAACATCCTCAGGTCCATCTGTGAGAGATAGATGCCCGTGGAGGAAGCAGAATGTTTAGCCTCCGCAAGAACATAGTAGAAGAGGCTCTCTCTCCTTCGAAGCCAAGTAGACCGAATCTCCCGATTGATTGATCCACTAGTTGTAAGGATTCCTGAGTCCAGTAGTGCTGCGACCGATGAGATGGCACCAGAGCCGCACAACCCTCTCGGCCGTCCGCCTCCGATTACTTTGATGTCTGGACTCATATCAGACCTGATACGGACATGTTCGATGGCTCCTTCTTCTGCGGGCATGCCACAGTCGAGCGACATACCTTCGAACGCTGGCCCAGAAGCTGCAGAAGCAAGCCACACTTCTCCCTCATTGCAGACTGCAACCTCCGTATTAGTACCAACGTCAATAGATACCATTCTCTCGTCTGATTCATGAGCACCAGACGCCACTAGTAGCATTAGAGCATCTGGCCCGACAAAGGACTCTACAATGGGCGGAGAATACAAGTATGCCACGTCCAACGGCAGCCCCAGTGCTGACGCAGTTGTAGAAATCGGATCTTTCTCTAGCACAGTGTAAGGCGTCTTCGTCAATGGTGCTGTAGACAGTCCGTGGAAGAGATGGTGCATCACGGTGTTGCCGACAACTATCACTTCGTCAATGGAGTCTGATGTCAACTCGGACAATTGAAGGATGTCCTGAATGCATTCTGCAATGGCCTGCCTGACGATCTCAGCCATCTTAGTCCTGTTCGACCCACTCTTCACTGCATAGGCAATCCTAGTTATGACATCAAGACCGATCTTGTTCTGTGGGTTTGGAATCAGTCTTTCCTCAACAACTCGACTCTCCGGGATATTCACAAGATGGAGTGTTATTTGCGAAGTTCCTATGTCAATAGAGATGCCATAGTCCTGCGACCTGCTTGCCTTCGGGGCGCTCATCGGACAATCATCACGGGACAGGGAGCCTGATTCATTACCTTATCACTTATTGAGCCAACAAACAATCGCTTTATGCCGCTTACTCCTCTTGACCCCATTATGATGAGGTCAACCTCTCTCTCGCATGCGATATCCACAATCTTGTTGGCGGGGTCTCCATGAGATATCAACTCTGTAACTTCACAATTCAGACTCACGGCAATCCTCTTCGCCTTTGCGAGAATGTCCTCTCCAACCTTCTGTAGAGCTAGAAAGGGCTGGTCCGAAACGGTATCATGATAGGGGGTGGCCGACACCAACATTGGGACAACGTGAAGCAGCATGACTTCAGCACCGAGGGATGGTCCCATAGCACACGCGTATCGAACAGCCTTGTCGGAGAACTCCGAACCGTCAACAGCGACGAGAAGACTCTTGATATTCACTGGCTCTGGGGGCTCACTCATTTGACTCCCTCTCTTTGACTCAGGTAGGTTGCCGACCTTATCTCTCTTTCCCCGTAATTGCGTCCAGCCGCAACCAAACCTGATACTGGTTGCACAGTGATCGCTCACCCTAGTGACGAGAACTCGATCTCCTTTCGCACGAGTCCTCTCAACACGCCCACGATCTCGTCCACTCTCACTCTTACCTGAGTCATGCTATCTCGATCGCGAATTGTTGAGGTCTGATTGTCGAGAGTTTCGTAGTCTATAGTAACACAGAAGGGCGTTCCGATCTCATCTTGTCTTCTGTACCTTCGTCCAATCGAACCACTTTGGTCAAAGTAGGTGATCAAACCGCTCTCTAGAATCTCATCGTAGATCTTTCTGGCGGGCTCCACCAGCTCGGGTTTCCCCATGAGTGGGAATACAGAAACCTGAATGGGTGCTATCTGCGGTGGAAACTTGAGCCAAGTGCGTTCTTTGTCCTCAACATACGAATTGTCAATGATGCAGTAGAGGGGTCTCTCAACACCAAAGGCAATCTCCAAGACCTCTGGCACCACAAGCTGCTTGTTGACCCTTACACTCAGCTTCTCCTTCGAGAACTCTTGATGACGGGTCAAGTCGTAGTTGCCGCGGTCATGCACTCCGCAACACTCAACCCATCCATAGCTTCGAGTAAGTACCTCGACGTCCCACGCGTCAGCAGCATAGTGGGCTCTCTCCGTCGACAGATGTTGTCTGAGCCTGATCGCCTCTTCCTCAAAGCCCATCTCGCGGAAAATCTTGTAGGTGAGATAGACACACCAGGCGTAGGCAGGTTGCTGGAAATACTCTCTCTTGATGGCATCAGACATCTTGACGAGAGAAACCTTCTCACTTCCCTTCTCCTGGACTTGAATTGGCAACAGAGGGACCTTCTCATCTCGTATCTCTTCAAAGGCAGGCCACTCATATTCATCACTCTCAAGGAGGAATATCTGGCCCTCCACCTGTGTGAACTCTCGCAGCCTCAACATTCCTTGACGCGGAGAGATTTCATTTCTGTAGGCCTTGCCAATCTGAAACACAGAGGCCGGCAGCTTGTCCCGAAAGAAAGTGAGGAATCGTTTGAACAACAAGTAGGTGCCTGTTGCAGTTTCAGGACGCATGTAGGCGTCTTG
>JBHLRV010000303.1:0-3105 GCA_048882205.1 Candidatus Thorarchaeota archaeon
GAACACAAGTCACAGGGAGGTCATACATCTGCACCAGCCTGTGGTATTCGTACTGGTGAGGATGTTGAGGGTCTCGGAGCATTGTTTGCACAAGGCGAGCTAAGTCCGTTCAGTTCCGAATCTGATGGTAGAGAGAGTAGGACATTCTGTTTCTCCTGTGGCAGAACATTCAGGGCCGGGACAAAGGTATGTCCATGGTGCGGAGTGCCACAATAGGACTCAACTAATAGCTACCTATCGCACTCTCTCGTCGGGTGGAATAGTCGCTTGGGTAACTGAAAGTAGTGGCTATGCGATTAACATCAGCGTCTTTTGCCAACGCCTTCAGCTCTAGCAGCTGCTCTATAGACGTGACACCCCATCGGAAAAGCGTGGCCATTCCACCGCGGCGCTGAAACTCTTTGGTGAAGTACAATGACTCAATCAGCTCGTCATACTCACCGGAACCTCCAGTAGGCAGAATGGGACTCCAAGGATAGAGATTGATGAGGACATTCCCAGTAATATCTAGAATACTATCGTAGTCGTACCCATATTGACCCTTAGCACCCTCGGAGAATCCTGTTTCTGGATCTAGAAGTACTTCAACAGAGATACGAAGAGGAATATCCCTGCCAACCTTCTCATCTGCATCACGTGCGGCCTCTTGCAGATGCTTGAGCCCCTCGTTCACCTTGCCTGTCCGCCACTCGTGCCATTTGTCATGGTTGTCCTGGTCCTCAACTATGTAATCATAGGTCAAGCGATTTGGCTCTTGGCCTACAAGGGGCGCAAACTCGTTCCTACACCGGTCACAGAAGCAGAAGTGATCACGTATAAAGCCTGCACCGAAGAGCAGTATCTCATCAATAGGATAGGAGGCTAGCTCACTAACAATCTCTGCGCCATACGCCCAGAACTCCTCTCTGTTCGGACATATCTGGTGAGGCATCTCCTCGCCACGCGGTGCGATTGTGAAGTACTTGGGATCCTTTGCGAACCAAGCATCCGTATAGAAGTCCATACTGGCAACAGTATGGATATCTAGAGTGTTGGAGAGACTGACAAGCTCCTCAAAGAGTTGAGTATGTTCCTCGTTCACAGGGGCTGTGCGACTTGGATACATGGCATGTCCTGTGGGAGCCTTTCCGACAATTCCAATCGATTCCATATAGGACGCAAAATTCGATATGAATTCCTTCGCAGACATTTCGATTTCGGTGGGTCTCAAAAGAATGAGTGGTTTGTGTAGGAAGAATTCCCTGAAGTTAGGCATTTTGTCAACTCCGCCGGCAGTGAAATGTCTGCGGCTGTCCTTTAGCGTTTGACCTGTTGTATGCTATAAGAATTTCTTCGACACTCCTAGTTGGGCTTGAGTTAACTCAAGTCATCTCGGGTTTCAAGACTAGAAGAACTTGTCTAGAGTAGTGAAACCTAAGAGCTCCTCAAAGTCAATTCCGACTGAATCCAATACTTGCTCGAACACGGAACGTAGTGTATCAAGATATTTCTCTTTGTCAATCCAATAGGCTCGATCCTGAGCAAGTTGAATCGGTAGCACTCCTCCGTCGCCCTTTGTCTTCATATATTCCACAATGGTCCCAGGGGGAACCTCATAGCCCGCATCTCTGAGCATCTCTGCCGCCCTCACGTGCTGGGGCTTTGACAGACCGTAGTCCCCGACACGTTTGGTCATTTGAACTCGGAAGGCGAGCTCCTCGGGGGTGTAGGATTCAGTCTTCTCCTCCAGGCGATCAATGACAGAGTTCACTATCTCCTTGATATCATCCTTGGCAGTTTCAAACCCTTCCTCGCTCTCGACTCGACTGAGCACATCGAGCATCCTTTTGAACGCATCCTGAACGAAGTCGGGAGTGTTGCGTTTCTTTCCGCTCAAACCCTTGACTTCTACCCATCCTGACTCAAGGACACCAATGTAGTTCTTCTTTCTCTCCGAGAGAGCCACATACTTGTAGGTCTTCTCGACCTCAAGATCAATTCCCAGCTCATCTTGGGACCAGCGAACGAGCTTCGCCTGCTGCTCCTCTGTTGGATTGTCTAGAAAGACAGAGTCAGTGTCACCATAGAGGACCTTGACACCCATGGCTTCGGCTTTCTCCCGTGTCTTGACGATGGCATTGCGTCCATAGGCAGTGACACTTTCAGCGGCTGGCATGCAGAACAGCTCGAAGTGCTGTGCTCCTGTCACCCCATAGGATGCGTTGAGGAACACCTTCAGTGCTTTCTCGACAACGCCGTACCAGTTCATCGTTTCTTCGCCGAGAGACTTATCCTTGCTCTTGGGCTTGAACCAGTTCACACGGGTATCTCTGAAGAAGCCAATTGTCTGACTGATCATTCCCCTGCGTTCAGTACACACCCAATGGTCTGTTTCGGGAACACGATTCTTTGGATCCAGCTTGCAGGATTCGTGAGGACAGTCGATTGTCTCATAGCTGATGTTGTGGTGCTTCATGATCGTCGGGTACAGACTGGCAAAGTCGAGAACTGTGGCTTTGAAGTGTACTCCCGCCACAGGTTCTATCACAATCGCACCCTTGAAGCTCTTATCCTTGATGACCGCCTCCGTCTGCGCTTCCGCTGACTTTACACTATCGATATCGACACGCCGAGGAATCAAGTAACCCTGTGACCTGTGCTCCTGTCGAAACAATGACTGTATCCATGAAGAGATGTACAGTCTCGTAACGTCTTCCATTGAAAGGCGTGAGATTCGCATCAAGAGCACAATCAGACGCAGCAGAAGATTGTTGTCGAAAGCAGTGAGTTGAAGAGTCAGATTAGTATCACGCCAGCAATAGTGCGCAAGTTCGTGATATGGCAGTGAGGGTATGTCGGTGCTGAGTGCGAGCTTCCCGACACCAAGGATACCCTTGGCTATTGATTCCAGATTGAATTGTTCGTAGGCCCCTGACAACGCATAGAGGCGAATTGACGGATTCTTAAAGAACCGATACAAGTCGACGTGAACACCTCTCTGAAGCAGTGCAACATCCCTCCCCAGGTAGATAGGACACTGCTTTGACATGTCAATCCCAATCCTCTCTGCACGGTGATACAAGTAGTTTAGATCAAAGGCGTCCCCCACAAACGTCAGGACGATTG
>JBHLRV010000304.1:0-3087 GCA_048882205.1 Candidatus Thorarchaeota archaeon
GCATGGAGTATGTCTTACTTGCATAGCCCTTACCCATAGGGTCCATGCTCACAGGAGGAGGCCCGTCAATAACCACTGAGGAGTTTCGGAACCTCATGGTCTGCAAGTACCTAAGGACGCACAGTTCACGTCTGATCATTGGAGGAGCCGGTGCATGGCAACTCATGGATGATGCCACACGAGAACGATTCGGTATTGATTGTGTGATAGTAGGAGAGGCCGAGTCTATCATTGCTGATTTGTTTCACAAGGCGATAAAAGGGGAATCATTGCCTGGTGTTTTACAGCTGAAGAGCCATAGAGATTTCAACAATACTCCCCCGATAAGGCACGGTGCCATACATGGCTGTGTAGAGATAACGAGGGGTTGCGGTAGAGGATGCCGTTTTTGTACACCCACCATGCAGAAGAGAAGAGACGTCCCACTTCAAAGGATAACTCAGGAAACTCGAACCAATGTTGCTGATGGCAGTCAGAGGATCACTCTCGTAACTGAAGATCTCTTCATGTATGGACTTGAGAGTTCCCACTTCGATCCCAACAGATCCGCAGTTTTGAATCTGTTGAGTTGTGTTTCATCTATTCGCGGTGTGAGAAGCATTCAACCCGCTCATACAGCTTTGGCACCAGTTCTTTGTGACGGAAAAATGGTGGAAGAAGCAGCCGAGATTCTCCTCGAGTTCAGCCAGTTTAGTCACAGAGGTGAAGCCATCATCACCTCCGCAACCGGAATCGAAACAGGAAGTGATCGTCTAGCGCGAAAATTCATGGCTGGGAAGTTTCTACCCTTCAAGGAATTGAAATGGAGGGACCTCGTTATACAGGCCTTAGGGGTCTTGAACGATAACCGCTGGTTTCCAATGTCGACCCTAATCATTGGTATGCCAGAGGAAACTGAGAGAGACATCATAGATTCTCTGGAGCTCTTAGATGATATGAGGGGACTCAAGACATTTCTTGTCCCTATATTGTTTGCACCACTTCACAAATGCGGCCTAGAGAATCAATCAGAGGGAAGACTCGATGAACTCCATGACTTGAGAGCGAGGTTTCTCGTGCGTGCTTGGGAGTTCAACATGCAGACTTGGGGCAAATCGTTTCTAGACCGTCGTTTCACGAATGCGCTGATAAGAGCTCTTACAGAGAAACTCATGATACCCTTCGCACAGTTTCTTGCGGGAGTGTTTGTTGGTGCAAGATTAGGAAAGTTAATGCGGCAAGAGATTTGGAGAGTTAGGTGGAACAAATCATGATCGCTTTGCTAATGTAATGAAAC
Source organism: Candidatus Thorarchaeota archaeon (assembly GCA_048882205.1). Classification (GTDB taxonomy): domain Archaea; phylum Asgardarchaeota; class Thorarchaeia; order Thorarchaeales; family Thorarchaeaceae; genus SMTZ1-83. The sequence goes on from JBHLRV010000304.1 coordinate 1,277, forward strand.
TCAGGCTAGTCAAGCACAGTCTTCTGGAAACGAGGGATTAGTTTTCGTCAAGGTGTTCTCATTCCACTCATGTTTCCTCAACTGCTATCATGCAGAAATGAGGAAGTGGGCATCCTCAGGTCATTTATACTCAGGAATGAATGCGAAGTGTTCTCTCACAAGCGCATCTGCGGAATGGAATTTGCTGATCTCATAGGAGCGAGCGAAGTCTTGTGAGAACTGCCCGAAGAAACTCTCTGAGAATGTGCTCAGAGCGCGTCTAAGAGCCCGAGTAGAATTGGTGGCAACCAAGACAGATGCAATGTGGCTGTCTTCTATCTTTTGCAGAAGCAGAACCGCACTCTCCATCTTTATCTCACGGATCCCTCCGTGTTTCAGTGATTCATCAAGAATCATTCCTATCCCTTGCAGCACACCAGAGTACACAGCGTCATCGGCAAGTTCTTCGGACTGACTCCAAGTGTAATCGAAGAGCGGTGTGCCGTTTCTCATATCAACAACAGTCAAGCGCACTGCTCGAAACGGAATCACGTATGCAAGTTTGGGTTGTTTTACCAAAGCATATGTCCATGGAATAAGTCCAATGCCTACTACGAAAGTTATGAGTCCAGGGATCATGTCTTGTATACGGAGTATGACGATGATCGGAGAAGCAACGCCGAAAATAAGACCGCTGATTAGACTCAGACGAGTATGTGGCCTCAGATTCTCTGGTGCTCCATTGTATATCAGTATCATACCATAAAGATAGACACCTCCGACCAGAAGTGCTAGAACAGACAACACGACTGAGAAATCCTGCCGGTATACTATACCAACGACCCCACTGGGAAGTGGACCGAGGGATATCGCTTCAGGGTCTAACGACAGTACAATGAACAGGGTCATGTCTATGCATAACACTATCATCTTCTTCGGGTCAACCGAATCTCGGGTTAGAGAATCTATGAGGAGCATTGTAGAAACGGCTGTCAGGAGAAAGGCGTAGAGGCTTATCAAAACCAGAGGTTTCGACTGTAGAAGGACACCCAAAGTGCGAAATGTGACCCAGAGTGTCAATCCTACGGAGTTCCCGATCATTGGAAATACGTACCCATGTTTCTCGCCTAGGAAGTAGTAGAGGATTGCGACGAGCATAATGATGTTGACGGCTATTGCAATCAGGCCCAGGTAGACTTCGATGGTCCAATTGAGTGCCATTTTGACTGTGACCACGCTTCACCGACCGTGCCAGCATTCTGACAGATATATCTGTCTGTTTCCAACCAGACAGATGTGTTAGCAACCGATTCACCCGAGGAAAAGCTAGATGGCAAATGCAAAAGGACTGTGAATGTTCAGACATTAGTCGTAATTGGGAACGAAAGCGAAGTGTTCCTTCACAAGCTCTGACGCTGCATGGAATCTGTTGATTTCATAGGCATGATTAAAGAGATGCGAGAAGTGCATCAGGAAGCTCTGTGAGAAAGATTTCAGGGCGCTTCTGAGAGACTGAGCAGACTTGGTGGCAACCAAGACAACGGCCAGAGAGCTCTGCTCAATTCTCTGCAGGAGCAGGACCGCTGTTTCAAGCCTAATCTCACGGACGCCCCCGCTTTTCAATGACTCATCAAGAATCAGTCCAATGCCCTGTAGCATGCCGGAAAACAGTACATCATCCAAAACCTCGTCAATCTTGCTCCAAGCGTAGTCAAAAAGTGGACAACCGCTCTTCATGTCGATTACAGTCAGTCTTAATGCTCTAGACGGAAGCACATACGCCAGCTTAGGTTGCTTCACCAGTGCATAAGTCCATGGCGCGATGCCGACGC
>JBHLRV010000305.1:0-3087 GCA_048882205.1 Candidatus Thorarchaeota archaeon
CACCACCCCACCTTTTTCCTTGATTGCCTCAGCCACACCTCCCCCCATCCACAAGTCCGAATTGGCTGCATTGACAATGGCATCAACATCCAACTCAGTTATGTCGCCGAGGTGGGTTTCAATCAGGACACCACCAACTCTCTTCTCCATGGAGCGAGCCTCCTGTCCTCTCAGACCTTAGTCGTATGACAAAGGGGCGTAAAAGTGCTTCGTGCCAACGGAACCCTTTTTTCTACGTGAGTCTGTGGTGCTCTCAGGCGAGAACTCTGGACGACATTGACCCGCAAGAACTCGACGTAATCATCTCGAAGTATGGTGAGCCAATACAAACTCATTTCGCTACAGACTTTCTTGAGTTTGAATGCAACCTAGTGAAAGAGAGTACAAAGAAGGGGCGATATCACGACATAACTTGTTTCATTCAGAGCGGAAATGAATACGTAGTCATCCAGAAGCATGCATATGCGAACACAGGAATCTACAGAGCTCCATCAGGAGGGGCGAATTCGGGAGAGCCCCTGGAAGACGCTGCAAAGAGAGAAATGTATGAAGAGACCGGACTTGAGATTGAGCTTCTTAGATTTGTCCTCGACTCTAGGTTAGATGTAGTCTACAAGGACGGAACTATCCCATGGCGTTCTCTTGTCTTTCTTTCAGGTGCTGTCGGTGGTGAGATGGGCGCTGTTGATACCCATGAGATATACGAAGTCAGGACGATGTCCCGAGAGGACATACTCGGCGAGCCACTTCGCTTAATGGAGGAGTCCGGATGGGGTGGGTTCAAGTATCGTGCATTCCTGACGCGGGCCTTCTTTGAGCAACTAGATTTGCTCGGACCCTGATTTCTTGTTTCACATTCTAGCTATTGCGTCGACAGAATCTGTTAAACTGGGTGGGTGTCGTCAGCTGATTCGATAGAATCTGAAAAAGGAATCGCTTTGACTGAAGTTCAGATAGAGGTAATTCGAAAGTTCAGTGTGAACGAGGTGTTCGGTGACAACATGCCTGAATCAGAGGAGATCAGATTCTCCGAGTGTAGATTTTTTAATGTCGGAAACACCTTCGTCATTGACAACATAGAGAGAATGCCTGAAGGGTTCTGTGGATGGGCCTGGCGGGACATCTACAAGGACGCAGCTGTCCTTTACTTTGGTGGCCTTCATGTTCAGACGGAAGAAAGCCCACTGCCTTCAGACTTGAACGCCTTGAACCCTAGACCTCAGATTGATTGACTTTCTTCTCGTAGATGGTATTAGAACCCACTGGAGTGAAGCCTAGCCTGGCGTATTTCTGAATGAGAAGGTCATCTGGGCGAAGGTGGGTAAAGAACATCAGTACTCTTTCAATCCCCTCTTCTCTCGCCCTCTCAACCAGCTTGGTCAAAAGTTGTTCAAGATAATTGAGTCCCTTATCGTACATGGCACTCAACATTGCGAGAGTAGGAACGATACGGTTCTTCATGATGGCGCCAGTGGCAACGATCTCACCATCCTCTCGTTGCACATAGTAGGCGATTGTCTGCTCATTTTCGAGAATAGACATTGTGAAGTTCTTCACTGCCTCTCCTGGAAGTTCGTAGTTAGACACGAATATGTTTACGCAGTCATCAAGGTCTGTTTCAGAGTTGAATGGAAGGATGTTGGCCGTCACTGCTTTGAAACCAACTGAACCAAGATCCAAATTATAGCATACACCGAGCTCGTCAATCCGTTTGTATCCCCACTTCTCTGCCCACTTGTCAGATCCACCCCTCAGACCAAATCCGGACTCCACAGTATGAACATTCTTCTCTCTCAAAACTTCAACGGCTCTGTTGAAGAGTAGATCAACTACCTCCTCATGACCCGTCTGAACAATGGGAAAGTCCAATTCAGCCCTCAGAGTATCCTCGCCTTCAAGTATTCGAGAAGTGATGAATCCAACCATCTCACCGTCCTTGGTGAAGCAGTATAGTCTTGATTCGGGGTCGAAACCATCTCTGGAATAGAGTTCTCGCAATTGGTCAGCTGATTGCGCAGTGGGGTAGACCCATTCCTTTGCCATGGTCAAGCCTATGCGTGCTTGTTCAATCTCATCTCCTTCCTGATAGTGCCTAATGTTGTATTCTGACACAGAAGACCCAACCGTTCGAAGACGCCCAAGGAATCGCCTCGCCATTGACGAGAAGGACTTGGGTGCGCGACTGAGTGACTCTGAACCGGCCTAAATAGGATAGGTTCAGCGCAGCCATTTGTTGCACGTTTGAAAAAGAGCGATGGCTGCAGTTGTACTGCAGCCAGATTACCTCTATGGCATCATCGTGATCTCTAGTTTCGACACGAGCTCCTTGTAGCGGTTACGAATCGTCACCTCTGTGACTCCAGCAGCCACTGCAATCTGGCGCTGTGTCACTCGGTTGTCTGTCAAGATTGATGCAATGTAGATCGCAGCAGATGCCAGGCCTCGGGGGTCTCTTCCGGTAACAAGTCCTCGAGTGGCCTTCGCCTTCTCTAGGATCTCTAGGGCTACCTTCTGGACCTCGCCCGGTAGGCCCAGGTCAGCGACAAGTCTTGGAACGTAGTTGTCTGGCTTCATTATTGGCATCCTTATTCCAAGCTTGGTCACTAGGAGCCTGTATGAGGCGCCTAGCTTCTTCTTGGTCACTCTGCTGTGCTGAGCAATCTCTTCAAGTGACCGTGGTGATTCCATCAACCTACAAGCGGCATAGACTGCCGCTCCAACCATGGCATCGATGGAACGACTTCTCACGTAGCGGCCCACGATGAGTTTCCTGTACAGACTGGCCGCACTCTCCTTGAGGGTCTTTGTCAGTCCCATCTGAGATGCAAGTCTGTCCAGTTCTGTCATTGCCTGAGCAAGATTCCGCTCGAGCGAGCTGTGGACTCTTGTCCTTCTCTGCCACTTTCTGAGTCGATAGATCTGGGCGCGCTGTGAAGCTGTGAACCGGGTCCCAGTTGCATCCCGGTCTCGCCAATCGATCATTGTTGAGAGACCCTTGTCATGAATTGCTACACTTGAGGGCGCACCGGTCCGCGCCCTTGCGTCTCGCTCTTCTGACGTGAATGCTCTCCACTCAGGACCTGTATC
>JBHLRV010000306.1:0-3081 GCA_048882205.1 Candidatus Thorarchaeota archaeon
GCAATGGTTGGTATCCCACCACAGGTATCTGTTTCATGCGTGAACACATTCCTCTGAGTCAAATCTCTCAACGAAACGGTTTCAGCACGCATGCAGGTCTTGCAGTATCGTATCATGCCCATCTTGTCTGCCTGTATGTTTCCTTCGCTCTTGCTGCCTTCAACCTTGAGCCATACTCTGACATAGTGGTCAGTGCTCAATACAGCGAGGGGGAGAATCGAACTGTCATTGGCACCCCCTGCAGAGTAAGCCGCTCCAATGAGAAGTCGCACCGCAAGCTCATGCACGAAAGGAGCACGCATAGAGAGTCCGCCATATTTCCTTAGAGCCACGTTGGGGTGGACTCCACAAAGTGCTGGCATGTCAGTCGCTGTGAGAGCGAGCATACCGGCGCGAGGCTTCAAGGACTGTATTGCGGCGTTCAGATATGGTGCAGGACTTCCAAAGGGATCTACATCGACAAAGTCAAACCTTTGAGTTCTCGATTCAGTCAAGAGCAGCACTTTAGCATCTCCTCTCTTGACCTTCGCCCGAGATTCAAGATTGAGTCGTTTTATATTCCTTTCTGCCATCTCAACAGCTACTGGGTTTATGTCAAACATCAAGGCTTTGAAGCTGCCCGGACACTCATTCAGATACCGTAGTGTTCTGATGCCTGAACCTGTAAGAGGCTCACAGAGAAGGTCAATGGAGTTCGTTTCAAGATAGGCCCGTAGGAACAACACAGACAGATCTCGATTCAATCTCATACGCGGATTATAGAAGACGGGCAGATCTGTCGTTGGTTGTTTCTGATTCGCACTATAGTGCTCAACATCTGCACTCAGGAAAGAGGTCTTGCCTTCCGTGTATTCCTTCTCGACAATCATCAGTCAGCCTAGCCTCACTCTGTTTCGCTAATAAGGAGACAGAATTGACTTTGAGTGCGCGGCCGACTGACCAATGACATCTCCGGAACGTCTAAGAGGAGAACGTGCAGCCAACAAGCAACCAAAGAGGACCCACAGGAACCGGACCAAGGGGTGTTAGTCCTGACAACAAGAGTAAGAATAGAAACTAACAAGGGTACAATCATTGTCGAGCTGTGGCCTGATGCAGCAATTAACACAGTCAAGAACTTCGTTGAGCTTGCCAGAGATGGCTACTACGATGGAGTAACATTTCATAGAGTGATTTCCGAGTTCGTAGTGCAGGGAGGCGATCCCACAGGAACTGGGGGTGGCGGACCAGGTTATGCCATTGTCTGCGAAACTGATGGACCAAAACAGGAACATATCCAAGGTGCGCTATCAATGGCACATGCAGGTAAGAACACTGGTGGAAGTCAGTTCTTCATAGTTCTAAATGCAGACAAGTGCAAGCATCTGGACGGAAAACACACTGTTTTCGGAGCAGTAGCAGAAGGGTTTGATGTCGTTGAGGCAATCAGACAAGGTGACAAGATGACCGAGGTCGAGGTATTGGAGGTAGATCCGGTCGTAGAGAGTCATGAACTGAAGAAGCTCCCTTCATGGCGTTGAACAGTCACCTTTACATGTCACTCCATATCGTCACTCGCCAAGAAATCTAAGAGTAATCACCCCATACAAACATAGTCAGCAAGAGAGGTATCTAGATGGTAGCTGCCGCATTCATCGGAACATCGATTCTATCAGGAATTCTGGCGATAGTCGTTGCACTCTACTCGTTCAGGCTAGTAAGCAAAGCCGACGAAGGGGACGAGAAGATGAAGTTCGTCAGCACACTGATTGAGGAAGGGGCCTATTCCTTCATCAAAGTCCAATACAAGAATCTTCTAGCTTTCACAATTGTCCTTGCTCTTTTGATTGCAGTCGTATTCGCTGAACATGGAATCCCAATCTCAATATCGTATGTTCTTGGCTCCTTGGCAAGTATGGCCGCCGGGTACATTGGAATTGTGGTGGCCACGAAGGCAAACCGACGTACAGCCGCAGCAGCAGCCAGTGGAGGTATAAATCCTGCATTTCAAGTTGCATTCAGAGCGGGCTCTGTAATGGGCCTGATGATAGCCGGAATTGCGCTGGTAGGTCTTGGCTCACTATACTGGTTGTGGAACTCGCTTCTTCCTAGTCTAGAACCAACTGAACTCTGGGAGGTCATAACCGGCTTTTCCTTTGGAGCAAGCACAGTAGCTTTGTTCGCAAAGGCCGGGGGAGGAATATACACAAAGACCGCAGACATGTCCGCTGACATCGTGGGAAAGATTGAGCAGCACATTCCTGAGGATGATCCGCGAAATCCTGCAGCCGTGGCTGACGCTGTTGGTGACAATGTTGGCGATATTGCAGGCACTGGGGCGGACATCTATGACAGCAATGTGGCAGCAATCCTAGCCGCAGCCATTCTAGGAGCTGCAATTGATGCTACTGCATCACCTCCACTGCCCTTCGGGCTGCTTCCACTGGTGATTGCGGCCTTGGGCACAGTCGCCTCTGTGATAGGGGTCTTCCTCGTCCGTACTAGAGAGAAAGGCGATCCCGGTCCAGCACTAAACAGAGGCACATACATAACTACTGTGCTATTCTCAATCTTCGTTGTGGCTACGCTTTTGGCACTGAACCTTGACATGACTATTGCACTGTTTGCAGTCTCTGGTCTGCTTGCAGGTGTCTTGATAGGGTTCACAAGCGATGTCTTCACGAGCGGTCGCGGACTTGGTCGTTTCAAACCAGTGCCCAGTATGGTGGCTGCGGCGGAGAAGAGTGCTGCCAATCTCATCCTGTCAGGCTACTCTTACGGCCTTCTCAGCGTCGTACCCTCCGTCATTGGCATAGCTGCTGCTATGGTGGTATCATTCATACTTGGCACAAATGCCACATCTGTTGGTCTGGGAGGAATTGATGGCGGCATCTTTGGTGTGGCAATTGCAGCCGTGGGTCTATTGTCCACGAATGGATTGATAATGAGTTCAGACGCCTACGGTCCCATTGTAGACAACGCTCGAGGTGTGATTGAGCAAGCAGGCGCCCCGCACGAGGCGATTGTAGTCTGTGACAAGCTCGACGCAAGCGGCAACACTGCAAAGGCAATCACAAAAGGATTCGCGATAGGTGCCTCTGC
>JBHLRV010000307.1:0-3070 GCA_048882205.1 Candidatus Thorarchaeota archaeon
AGAGTTTCCATGTGTTGCCATTAGATCCGGTCCCACAGACTAATCTCACCAGATGTCGTACCGACAATGATGAACTCAGAGTTGCCGGCAAAGGCTGAAGGGCGAATCTTCTCATCAAGCCGCGCGAGCTCTGTTGGACCAGTGTTGGGTCTGTGAAGCCATACACGTGGTTCCTCCTTCTTCGCTCCAGTCAAGATCACCTTATCATCAGACCAGAGAGTTGTTAGATCGGCCTTATGGAGCTTCCAGCTTGAGGTGTCATGTGTGTCCTTCTTTATTGATACCAGTCTGCCCTCACTTGCTCCCACATAGAAGTGATCGCCATACAGCGAGGAAGTAACAGCTGGATATGTCAACTCAAACCAGCCGGTCATGCCCCAAGTCTCTTTCTGCCACACGTAGACTCGCCGTTCGCACGTGGCGAAGATTTGCTCTTCGTCGACATGGACCGATAGTGGCTCCGTAATAGTCTCACCTAGTTCTGCAACCAGTTTCCAGTCGTCCTTGGACCACACTCGAACCCTCAGGTCTCTACAGGCGGCATATAGAAACCTCTCGTCGTGAGCAACATTCACCGCTTCAGCTTCAAGAACCGAAGCCACTTCGTGGCCAAGGGGCTGAACGTCTCCTGCACTGCCACCTGTCGATATAGGCATGTTCCGGTCCCTTTTCCAATTCCTATCCTGTTTAAGTGGTTTGGTTTTTCTTAATTCATCTTATGATGTACACCGTTTGCGCAAGCGGAACTCACCACATGCGCATCTGGGGATTCATTCACGATTTCTTGAAAAGAAAACTTAGCTATTTGAAGGCGCCAACGAAAAAATCGTAGTACTCGCTGATTTGTGACAGTCCCCGATTCGCCTTACCACGCACGGTCCTGTAGTGTGTTCCTCAGCGCCATAACTCGACTATGTGCTATTTGAGGTCCGAAGTTTCCACAGGGAAACCAGGACCAGCAGCAGAATTCCCTTCTCCTTAAAAAGAAGAGGAGGGGACAGAATCACAGGAAGTTCGGATGAAACTATAACCATGATTCGCCCCCGAAATTCCAGTCTAGTGTGTTACCTCAAGGTAGTTGTAGGTGCTGATGTAGCCGTCCACTTGGATTGCCCAACGCCCATAAGCATTGACCCAATAGTGTCCATAAGCAATCTCTGCGGTCACTCTAATCTTGTACGTTCCTGATGATATCGGTACATGCCACCAGAACCAGGTTATTGCATTCACCTGCTCAGGCCATGGCTGCTTGCTGTAGAACAAGTTTCCATAGCCGTAGTCCCAGAAGATCTGGGCTTGGTCGTCTGCCCACCACCACCACCACTCTTCCGCACCCCAACTCGTATCCGTAGTGGAAAAACATGTGCTAAGCAGAGTCGTAGCTACCGAGATTGGAAACCAATAGCCGCTGGTGACAACGCCCATGGCTGCATTGGCAAGATTGAATAACGGGGTCGAACCCGACCAGGCTGCCTGGGTCTGACCTGAGTTGACCACTTCTAGTCTCTCGTTGTTCGTCTGTGATGTGGGGATAGTACTGATTTCTCCTCTGGTGTTAGCCCGGTTTCCTGAAACATCGGCCTTGATCTTGAATTTCACGCTGCTAATTGCATAGGTATAGAACACGTTCTTTCCATTCGGATAGTCCCAACCATTACCTGTGGGGCCACCATCTGGGGCTGAAGGGGCTAGCCCTTCAAGTGCCATGCGAATGTAGTAATGTCTTTCAGCGCTGTCGTTTCCGTACCCTGTCTGTCTAAAAGCGAGAGCAATCTCGCCTCCTGCAACATCGCGACTAGAAGATCCAAGATTCGTATTAACGGATGTCCTCACGGGATAGAAGGTGGATCCATAGTTATGGCTCGTTGCTGCTTCAACAGGTGCGACAAGAAATGCAACAGAGAATAGTACAAGAACTGCTGTGGTCAAGGCTAACCTGGTGACTCTCGTCCCTTTTCTTGTTAGTTTCATTCTTATTACCACGATTTCTTCTGATAGTATGTAGACGGCCGGTCATCTTGGAGTCAAATCTATACCCTAGAATGCAGTATGCATCCTAGGCCTCTCAATCACGGTCCGTCCCACCATCCATATACGGCTGCTTTGCTAAAAGGTCTCCGACCTGCTGGAGGTCAGTACAAAGAGTGCTGATAAACTCCGACATCAGCACACCACTGTCTAACTAGCTTCCCACACACTCATCTTTGTGATGCTTTATCTGCTGTTTAAGGTCCGAAGTTTCCACGTGGAAAGTCGACCGTCTTGCCAACCCGGTTGGTGCGCGCCAACTTTCGGACATCGCCCAGATGATTGAGCATCATCGAAGGGTAAGAGTTATCGAATAGTCGATCCATGGACTCCCATACATCTTATTTTCCCAGAGAGTAGCACTGACTGGTATCACAGTCTCCAAAGAGATGTTCCCGTACCACCCATCACCTGAATCATAGAAGTAATGATGGTGTCCGAGCACGAACTCATTGGACTCAAGTCTAGACAGATATGTATTGGAGATCCAGAGCTCTAGTTCGTTCGGGTAGAAAGAATCCAAGATCGTCCACCCTCCAACCGGAGTCAGACACCGAGAGATAGGTTCGCTCAAGATTCGGTATCTCTCCACAATCTCAGTTTCAGTCTCGTTTTCTATCATGTTTGATGACGGCACAACAGTGACCTTGTCGGTATTGATGATTTGCTCAGCATAGATATCCGGGGTCAGAAGAACAGGAATGCCCGGGAGGAAGGTGATGTTCACAGTTATCACAGAGTTGTTGAAACATGCATACGGAGGGGGCTCGTAGTAGTACGAGCCATTGCCCGTCCCATACATTTTGTAACCGACTACACGTACGTCATACGTGAATTGGGCTCCTTCCTCCACCCCCCATCGAAAATGAAGGGCGTGCCACATCGGAAGGCCAACCACACCGATTCCACTGACGAAGACTATGATAGTGATCAGAGAGATTGCAGTCCTTTTCTTTCCTGGCATTGAACCCCCTCATGATTAACTATGACGACAACAGCACAAAAACCTATTCGATCAAGTGGAAGGACCGTTCCTCTCTCG
>JBHLRV010000308.1:0-3065 GCA_048882205.1 Candidatus Thorarchaeota archaeon
CCTATTCCGGAGCAAAAGGTGGCAAGCAGTAGAGTCATAGCTATGTAGACCATAAGGTTGCCCATGGGCCACACGCCGTATGCTGCCAGTCCAAGTAGAAAGACTACTGGTATTGAGAGGTAGCTGAGAATCACCGCACTGAACATCTTGCCAGCATATATGGCATGTATTGACTGGTTCGATAGCGTGATCTCCTCTACCGTTTCATGTTCAAACTCGCTTGCAGTTGCCGAACTTGCTAGATAGAATCCAGCAAACGTTATTCCATAGATTGTCACAGTCCAAGCCATGTAGGCGAGTCTTGGTGGGGTGTACGGGTTTAGCAGCTCGACTTGGAATGTACTGTTGGTCTGACCTGGTAGGTAATTCTGATAGAAAATGTCGAGTTTCCGAATCACAGGCATACGCAAGTTCTTTGTCATATCCTCGTGGGCGTTGTTTACTAGGAGCTGTATACTAATCGACTCATTGCTGACCAATGCCGCTTCGAACCCATCAGGTATTGTTATGACCAAAAGAATATCCCCATTCTCAAAGTGATACTGGGCGGTTTCTGAGTCCATCTCAATGAGGTTTAGGCTTGGGGGAATCTCGTCAGGCTCCCCTAGGGTTTCGATAAGGCCAACGGTGTAATAACCAGGATTGTCCTCTTGAACTACAAGTGCCGTATCAACTCCGGGACCTGCATAGACTCCGCCCATGAGAAGAAGGAAAGCACCGTAGTACAACAACGGAAAAGCTACAACGAAAACAAGCCTCGACTTGTTCCGAAGCCAAGTCTTGGTTTCCTTGACTAGAGAAGCCTTGAAGACTCTCACAAAGATATTCATGTGCGTTCCACCTCCCTCTTCATGAGTGTTGAAACGAGTGCAGTCAGTACGAGCCATGTCACAAAGAGGATCACAATGCTGGGCAGAAGACCCGCAACAGTGTCAAGAAAGAATACGCGAGTCCAGAGACCTATTATGTGAGTGGTGGGCAGCAGGAGCGAAACCAGCCTCATTTCAAACGGCATCAGACCAATAGGAGCCAAGCCCCCACCTGCCAAGAAACCAATCACACTGAAAAGAACTGACCCCAATATCGCAAGTTCTCTCTTCTTCGTCTTCATACCGATGAGCTCACCTATTGGAGCAAGAGACAGAATGGTGAGGAGCATTATCAGTGAGAGTACCCAGATATTGCCTGTCGGCAGAGTTCCAGTAGAGAGAAGGATTGTTGGAACCGTGATACACAACACAATCAAGGAACGAGGAATGGCTGAAATAGTCCGTCCCATTACAATCGCGAGTCTGCTGGTTGGCGAGTTGAGCAGGTCATATATGGCCTGTGTTTCAAACTCTGTCGCCGTTGAGAGTCCTTGACCTGCTACAGCGCAGACGATTAATGAGAGGACTATTGCGACTGCATACATGTAAGCGGTATTCGAAGGTGTCATTGGCCGAAGGAGTGTTTCCTCTAGAGCAACCGCGGCATCAGACTGGTCAAAGTCAGGATAGACTGCGCCTTGGTTGAAGAGAAGTACACCAGCCTCAACGCGGTGAACATAGTTCTTCACAACGTCATCATTGAAGTTGACGATATGGATGACAACCGTGGCCATATTACCCGTACTGATGTTTGCGCCGAAACCGTCGGGTATCACTATGTAGGCGATTAGCAAGTTGTCCTGAAACATCTGTGCTGCTGCTTCTGAGTCGTATCTTGTCATCTTGAACCAAGTGTGATTGGTCGTTGAAACCATGTTCTCAAGGATGTCAGCCATCTCTTCAGCTTGAGGCGACTGATCCTCTACAACAAGCCCACACACAAACGATTCCCCACCTCCAACCTGTACCCATAGGATTGTGTATACGAGGGCAAGAACGAAGGGAACTATTAGGCTCGGTGCGATGAATCGTGGGTCACGTCTTGCCTGTTTCAAGTCCTTCTTCACTATGGCCTTGATCTCTCTCAACAATCTCAGTCCCTCAGCTTTGACCCAGTGATGGCCAGAAATACATCACCCAGGGATGGTTCACGGAGTGCAACTTGGACTACTTTTAGACCCTTATCTGCTAGGCGTTCGATGACCACGGGCAGGTCCGAGTGGCCCGATTGGCTCTTTATCCAAGCTGTCCTAGGACCCCCATTGAGCGGATCTGAAACTTTCTCAATCTCCATGCCTAGGTTCTCTTTCAACCAATTGGCTCCGTGTCTTGGATCCAGCCCGTTGATGAGCGCCTCAATCAGATAGTTTCCCACATATCGACGCCTCAGTTCATCAGGTGTGCCCTCTGCAACCAATCGGCCCTGATCTAGTACAATTACTCTATCGGCAAGTGCCTCTGCCTCGTCCATGTAGTTAGTGCAGAAGAGTACAGTACGACCCTCTTGTTTCAGCTTGCGGACCTGATTCCAAATCAGGTTACGGCTCTGGACATCAACCCCAAGAGACATCTCATCGAGAATCAGCAGCTCGGAATCGTGAAGGATAGATCTAACAAGTGCAAGTCGTCTCTTCATTCCTCCGGAATATGTCTTGACCAAATCATCCTTCCTGTGAGTCAGTCCGGCTAAGTCCAACATCTTAGTGACTCTCGCGTCGACTTCATCCTTGGGAACACCATACAAGTCACCATGATACTCTAGGGCCTCCAACGCAGTGAGGTCAGGGTACAAGGCCGTTTCCTGAGGCATGAATCCAATTCTCTTTCTCACCTCTTTGAGATTCTCAGACACCTCAAAGCTGGCCACTTTCACGTTACCTGCGATTGGTCGAAGAATGCCCGTAATCAGCCTGACAGTTGTCGATTTGCCGGCACCGTTTGGGCCGAGAAGAGCAACAATCTCGCCTCTTCTAACAGTGAAGGAGAGGTCTTCAAGCGCATTCAAGTCCCCGCCGTACGTGTAGGTCAGGTTGGAGATTTCAATCATTGAAGACAACAGAACACCCAAGTAACAGAATACAGACAATCGATATGAAATTCGTGTCACCCTGGGAGTTACATCGACTGATTCATATCGACTCGTCGATGCTTCATGTTTGATAATGCAATGAATTTGGAGTTCATTCTTCAGCCAGG
>JBHLRV010000309.1:0-3057 GCA_048882205.1 Candidatus Thorarchaeota archaeon
GGATAGACCAGATGTGACATATCTAGGCAAAGTCTCTTTAAGGAGATGTTGACGCCCGAAGGTCGGCTGTCTGAGATGAAAGAGTTCGACGTTGTGCTTGCCAGCGGTGCAGAACATCTGAAAGATAGATTCGAGAGTCATGGGTTTCGGGTGTTCACATCCAATCTGAACTATGATGGGAGACGGTTGTTCCCCAACGCCGATCTCTATGCAAGACTCAACAAGGTCGCAGAACTGTCCAATCGAAAGGTTGTGGTGATCCAGAGTTGCACGGGGGCTGGTCCGGCTGAACAGGAACCATACACAACCTCCGATCGTGTTATCGAATTGTTGCTTATTCTTGATATTCTGAAGAGACCTGTTGAGGTGGAGAAGGTTGGGCATAAGATGTACGCTGAGGAACCTGTTCCGCCGCCATCGAGAGTCGAAGTAGTACTTACATTTCAGCCCTTTGCATTGCAGGACAAGGTGTTCAAGACTGGAGAGGCAGCTTCAGGAAGATGGACTACAGAGCGTATAGCTGAGGGCTGTGAAAAGATCTGGGTCGTGAACCCTCATGCCCCTGAGAACCTTCAGTGGGTAAAGGATCTGGTCAGTAAGGGGCTCTATGAGGAGATAGATGTGATACCGGACCTCATTGAATTTGGACGAAAACAGTTCGGTTTCACAGATTGCATAGTCGTCACACCTGATGAGGGTGCGCGAGATAGGTACGAGATTGAGGGCTTCGGCAAGAGTCGCACAAACTCTTTCTGTGTGGAGCTACATGGCGAGGTCGATGTCAAGGGGAAGGAAGTGATCGTCATTGATGATCTCACCAAGAGCGGCAGCACTCTTCTCAAGGCGGCTGAACGTCTACAGAACTTGGGCGCAACCGAGGTTGGAATGGCTGTGGCCCATGTTCTTCCAGTGATTGAAAAGGGCGAAGAACTTCTTGGGGAACTTCTCAAGAAGAGCCAAGGCAGGGTTGTAACAACAAATACCGTGAGGACCCGGGTCTTCTGTGAAGAAGCGCCAGAGCTGACTTACAACATTGTGGATACTCTCATCAAAGTTCTCTAAATGACCAGATTCTCAGTCCACGAGGTCTTGGGCTTTTGACCCTGCAGTCCACGACTTTGAACCATCTCTTTCTACCAGACCACGCTTCTCCAAGTCATTCAACGCCAGGACAACCGTATTCTGGTCACACGTCACATTCTTGCGCTTCAGTGTCTTTGTTATGGCAGATGCTCTGTGACTATTCCTAAGTATCAAAGAAAGGATTCTTTGTTGAAGCTCTGTTACCTCTTCACTCATGGACTCCACTAAGCCACGCCCTCTGTCGGAATCTTTTAAGGCTATCTCTCAGTGGCACCGCGTTCTTGCAGAACGAAACGCTTTTCTTCTACTTTCGTGCGGCGCCTCTGGGTTGGCAAAGGAATGGAAGACGATCGTGAGTATCACATAGCAATTGCTCCCGGAGAGATGCCAGAGCTTGTCCTGCTTCCAGGCGATCCCGGAAGGTCACAACAGATTGCGGAACAGTTCTTTGATGATCCGGTTGAAGTAGCTAAGAACCGAGAGTACTGGAGTTTCAGAGGAACATACAAAGGAGTTCCAGTTGGTGTCTGCTCAACTGGGATAGGATGTCCTTCAGCAGCAATCGCCATAGAAGAGCTCGTAAAAGTCGGATGCAGAGTCTTTGTACGAGTCGGAACTGCAGGAGCGATCGACCCAGAATTGCAGGCGGGAGATTTGGTGATCTTTACCTCTGCGGTAAGAGACGACGGAACTTCAAGGCAGTATGTTCCTTTGGCGTTCCCTGCCGTTGCGGACCCCGAATTAGTAGTGTCCCTCATAGAAGCAGCTAAGGCAACCAAATCAACTTACTACATGGGTGTTGGACATAGCAAGGACTCATTCTATAGCGAGTTCCCGGAGATGACCGCAGATGCGGAAACGACCCGCAAGAAGTGGGAGCATATGAAGCATATGGGAGTTCTGGCTACGGAGATGGAGGCAGCGGCGCTTTTCGTCATTGGCCATCTTAGAGGTGTCCAAGTGGGGACAATCTGCATCATTGTTGGGGAGAATGTAGAAAGAGAAGCGAAGATTGTAGGCAAGCCCCCGTTGGATGAACTTGTCACAATAGCTCTCGACGCCATGATTGGACTTCGCAAGTAGCAACGGTTCGGAGAGCCCAAGAGTAGGAGGCTGTTCAGATACCACCAAACCAGACCCTCTTCTGAACTGCCATGTGCAAGTTCTCAGCGGTAGCCTTGTCCAAACCAGTTGATATTGCCAGCTGTTCTGCACTGGTAGATACGATATCAGTGACAGTTGCATAGCCTGCATTGGCAAGTGCGGCAATTGTCGGCTCTGGAACCCCCAACTCCAAGAGCAAGGCACGAAGCTCGACCTTGCTCAATTCATCTGCCACAGGTGGCTTCACCCCAGGCATCTGAGCCTCCAAGGTGTCTTCCGGAGTTGGTGCAGGGGCGGGTTCTGGCTTTGCTGCTGGCTTCAGAGGCGAAACTACTCCGCCTCCGTGCCGTTCAATAAAGGAAGGACGAAGCACAATCAGTCCTGTGAGCAGCATGGCAATCAGTAGGGGTACGAAGAAGACCGGACCTATACTGATTCCAATAATGGTGCCTGCGGGGCCCGGAGCAGGAAGTCCATTCTGGATACCCTCGAATAGTAGTTCGGTCCATGGTGTCCCGGACATCTCAGTGGCAAGAAACAACCAGAGAGGGGAGAAGAGACCAAATCCTCCCGCTTCAAACAGGACAAATCTCCTGAAGTTCTCTCTCGATCTATTGTATACAACTAGAAGTGGCACCACAGCTATGCCGATACATATGTAGAACCAGAGAACGTACATCGACCATATTGAAGCAAGAACGGCCTGGTCTGTGACTCCTAAGCCAGCAATCTTTGGGATCGCACTTCCCATGAATATGATGCCTGGCAGGAGAGCACCTATTGATACTCCGAGACCGTATCTCAATCTCCTAACACCTCGGAAACGCGGCGTTGTGACAACATTTCATTAGCTCTCTTTTAGGTGTTTTT
>JBHLRV010000310.1:0-3019 GCA_048882205.1 Candidatus Thorarchaeota archaeon
CAGGACTTGGAGTCTTGGTGATAGTCATCAGTATACTTTTCGGAGCGCTCCTCGGCGGCGTTGGTGGCGTGCTCGGACGGGCTCTCTACGAGTTGATTGACGAGTTCCTTCCAAGCAGAGAAGCCGGTCAGGAGAAACCAGTCGAGAGTGAAGATGAAGACGCGGCCAGTGAGTAGGCCTACCATGAGGAACGATTCTGTGGCCTAGCGATACACAGCATCCATCCTCATGGATCCATCCCAGAATGACGGTATCACTATGATCTAGTTCTGATGCTACGAACAATGATTCCCAACACAATCAGCAATCCGACTGATCCCACCACGAGGATTCCGTATACAAGAGGGAGTGCGGCATCGGACTCTCTGAAGAATGAACCCTCAACCGTCTTCATATAGACTGTATCGTTCCAGTAGACGATGTACCAGGTTCCTGCTGAAGGTATCTCAACACTCCAAGTCAGTTTTGCCACATTGCTCTGTTCGAATAGCGCATCGAGGTCCTCACCATTCTCCCAAGACTCCAAACTTGCTTCACTACAAATGAAGAAGTCAATGCCCTCTAGTAGCCAGTAGTCATAGTTCTTCAAGTCACCTATGAAGAGATCACCGTCCTTTACTACCTGAAAGCTCCCAGAGAGAATCTCACCGGCTTCGCAATATACACTGAAGGTCTTCCAAGAAACAGCATCGACTAATATCCCATGTATGTCAGAAGGTCCAATCTCAGTGGATTGATTGGACCTTTTGGCTTCCGTCCCTAGAGGCATAAGCAGGAGTAGAAGCATCAACAAGACGAAGAGCTTCCTTCTACTTCCAAGGGTTTCTTGTGCCGTCAAATCCACCAGCATCATTTCCTAATTATGGCGAAAGAATCGAGATGCTTCCGAGATATATCTACTGATTCATGGACCAGACTTATTTCTTGAAACGCCTACGTAAGCAGAGGAGCAGAGGATGTTTCGGTCGTACTATGAAAGAGCATTCGTCAATACGGGAATCGGACAAGGATACTTGATTTGTACACTGGTTGCATTCACTCTTCAGTTGACCGGATTCTGGATACTGATGATTCCAGCAGGCATAGTTGGGGGTATCTTCACCAAGAGGCTATCCCATGCCTTCATTGCAGGTTTCCTCGGCGTCGCAGTTGCATGGTCCATCCTCTTCCTCGTTCAAAACATGTTTGCGCAAGCCTATGTTGTCGCAGAGTTCTTCGCGACTCTTATTGGACTCCCAGGGATGGGACAGTGGATTGTATCACTCTCGATTCTAATTGGAGGTCTATTGGGGGGATCAGGAGGGCTTGTCGGGCGAGCAGTGATTGAGCTCGTAGAGGAAATTGGTTCGAAGCCACAGTCATCGGAATCCTCTGGAGAAGTCACAAGTCCTCACACATGACAGGTCTTATATTGCAGCTGCGGTGTGCCATGTCCACGCGCTATCCAGCGGGGTTTCATTATGCTTAGAGAGATGACAGAGGGAGTCTACTACGTTGGCGTCGATGACAATCACACCTCCCTTTTTGAGAATCTTTGGCCAATACCGTTCGGAGTTTCCTACAACAGCTACTTGATTGTCGATGAGAAGATTGCAGTCATTGAAACTGTGAAGAATCCATTTACTCAGGAATGGATTGACAACATCAAAGAAGTCGTGGACCCATCGAACATTGATTACATCATTCTGAATCACATGGAGCCGGATCACACAGGTTCGCTGCCCAAGATTGCTGAGATTGCCAAGAATGCCACCATAATCTTGACACCCAAGGCCGCGCCCATGTGTGACTCGTTCTTTGATGTTCAATTGAAGCAGCAGATAGTCGAGGACCTCGAGGAGATATCTCTCGGAAAGAAGACTTTGAGATTCGTTCATGCCCAGTTCCTACACTGGCCAGAAACCATGATGTCATACCTCTTGGAGGATGAGATTCTATTCTCGTGTGATGCCTTTGGGTCCTATGGAGCATTGAATGGCAAGCTCTATGATGATGAGGTTGACATGCGGCTGTTTGAGATGGAAAGCAAACGATATCTCTCGACAATCATTACATCTTACTTCAGGTTCGTTCAGAGAGGCATCCAGAAGGTAAAGGACTTGGGCATCGGCATAAAGATGATTGCGCCCAGTCATGGCCCGATATATAGGAAGGATCCAATGTGGGTCATAGACCACTATGACAAGTTCAGCAGCCCTGAGCTAGAGAAGTATGTGACGATAGTCTTTGGATCAATGTACGGATACACCCTCCGACTCGCTCATACTCTCAAGAAGGAGTTGGTTCAGTTGGGAGTTGACGTGAAGATCCACAACATATCCTACAGCGACATGAGCAAAGTCATCACTGACTCTGTCAGGGCTGGAGTGTTAGTCATTGGAACTCCAACCTACGACGCCTATCCGTTTCCAAAGATCTGGGCTTTCATGAATGAGATGGAAGGGAAGAGATTTCCCAAGAAACCTGTTGGCCTTTTCGGAACTTATGGCTGGGGCGGTGGTGGAGTGAAGAAACTTCAGACCCAGCTGGAGAATGCCAGATTCGAAGTATTGGACCCTGTGATAAGATGTCGTGCTCGACCTACAGAAGAGGAGAGCAAGGCTATCAAAGAACTCTCCAAGAGGATCGCAGAGATAGTCAACTAGGGTCGATGCATGACAGAAACGCGGCCAATGGGTTTGGTCCTAGAGTACTCTTTAATAGCGAAGACAGTCGTCCACCCTCTTGTTGTTCGGTTAGAACTTGGTGACCAGAGAGGGTTGCACAAGTTTGAACGACGGAGGAGTAACTAATGAATCTCAAGGGAACCAAGACCGAAAAAAACCTACTTACTTCTTTTGCTGGAGAGTCACAGGCACGTAACAGGTATACGTTGGCTGCCAAGACTGCCAAGAAGGAGGGTTATGCTCACATATCCGCAATCTTCTTGGAAACTGCAGGACATGAAAAGGAGCATGCAGAGAGGTTCTTCAAGTTTCTGAAGGAGGGTGGAGCCACGGAAGCAATCAAGGTGGAATGG
>JBHLRV010000311.1:0-3013 GCA_048882205.1 Candidatus Thorarchaeota archaeon
CAGAAAGAAAGCAGAGATTTTTGAAGATATCAACAGCTTCGTCAAGGAACACGCAGACTTTGGTGGCATTACGGTGTAGGAATCGGAATTGTCGCAGACTCTCTCTCAATGTTGAGGAAACATGTGTTTGAAGAGAAAAACATCCTCATGTCCGATATGCTGAAGGCTCTTGCAGCCAACTTCGAAGACCATGAGGACCTCAGGGTCCGTCTTGAGAATGACCCAGATAAGTACGGAAACGACATTGAGAGGGTAGACTATCTCGCACGTGACTCCGCCAGGGCATTCTCCAATTCAATCCAAAGAAGAATGACTACCCGAAATGGACCTTATCATAGTGCTCTGTTCTCGGTGTCGATGTACATCCCCCAGGGGGAGGTGCTGGGGGCGACACCAGACGGAAGAAAGGCAGGAATAATGCTGTCAGATGGCGTTTCGCCGACACAGAATCGAGACGTGCATGGTCCGACTGCTGCTATGAAATCGGTAGCGCGCCTGGACCACGGATTATGCTACAATGGCACGCTCTACAACATGAAGTTCACACCAGATTACTTCAACACGCTTGCGAGCAGAAGGAAGTTCCTGAGTCTTATTGAGGGCTACTTTGCTTTGGGTGGACTACACGTACAGTTCAACGTAGTCGACAGAGAGACCCTGGAAGATGCGAAAGTCAATCCATTGCAGCATCGCGATCTCATTGTCAGAGTGGCAGGGTACAGCGCCTACTTCATAGAACTCGATCCGTTTGTGCAGGACGAAGTCATCGCGCGTACCGAGTTCTCTAGAAGTAGCTATAGAGAGATTCTTTGACGACAGATTTAACATTCAGGCCACCCAATCTGCCAATTGTGTACCTGACCTCGTGAGAGTGGTCTAATGGGATATGATGTGGTCACTTTTGGTGAAGTCATGCTGAGACTCTCACCTCCCAACTTCATGAGATTCGAGCAGACAACTAGCTACAATGCTCATGCTGGAGGCGCGGAAATGAATGTGGCAGTGGCATGTGCCAGACTGGGACTTCAGTCGGCGTATGTCACCAAGCTCGGGGACAACTCAATTGGACACTTTATCCGGAACAAGGCACTAGAGCACGGTGTTGATACTTCACACATTCTCTGGGACCCTGACAGCAGGTGCGGAGTATACTTCGTAGAGTTCGGGGCAGCACCAAGAACGAACCGCGTCATCTATGACCGAAGAGATTCAGCAATTAGCAAGATAAAGCCGGGGGAAGTGCGTTGGAAATACCTTCTCAAAGACACGAAATTGTTTCACACTAGTGGGATTACCCCGGCCCTCAGCACATCCTGTGCCAAAGCTACCAATGAAGTCCTCACTGTGGCACAGGAACAGGGGTGCAAGGTATCATACGATGTGAACTACCGAGGCAAGCTCTGGACTCCAAAGGAAGCGAACAAGTTCACTGAACCAGCGTCAGAGCACATTGACATTCTGATAACCACCGAAGAGGACACAAAGACTGTCTATGGTATTGAAGGAAAGGACTACGAGGAAGTCGCCAAGAAGCTTACCGACAAGTTTGGCTTTGAGGTAGTCGTCATCACATTGCGTGAAACACCATCTGTATGGAAGAACAAATGGTCAGTGTTCGCCTACTCGGACGGCAAGGTGTTTCGAAGCCCCAGATACGATGTCGAAGTTGTGGACCGTCTCGGAGGAGGAGATTCTTGCAGTGCTGGCTTCATCTATGGATATCTAGTCCTGAAAGATCTGCAGAAAGCTGTGGACTTTGGTTCAGCGTTCTCTGCTCTGAAGCACTCAGTCCCTGGCGATTTGGCATTCATATACAAGTCTGAAGTTGAGAAGATAATAAAGGGGCGAGAGAGAGGTCTGCGAATAGACAGGTAGGTGCTGGCGCAAGTGTGGAACAAAAAGAAGGTAATGGATCTTGTATACGAAACAGGTCTGATCCCAATCATTAGAGTAGACTCAACCGAAAAGGCATTCAATGTGGCTGAAGCGTTTCTGGAAGGCGGAGTAAACATTATCGAGGTTACCTTTAGTGTGCCAGGTGCTACTGAGGTAGTCAGCAAGCTGACTCAAAAGCTAGGAGAAAAGGTACTCGTAGGCACAGGAACTGTTCTTAACGCAGAGATGGTAGATGAAGCCGTACAGGCAGGAAGCGAATTCATCGTAAGCCCGGGGTACTCAAGAGAACTCATTGAGGCGGCCCAAAGACACTCCAAAGCGTGTATTCCAGGGGCAATGACTCCTTCTGAGATTCTTGATGCTTACACCCTAGGAGCGGATGCTGTCAAGGTGTTTCCGTGTGGAAACCTAGGTGGTGCGGCCTACATCAAGGCAATCAGAGCGCCGCTGCCGCATATCCCTCTCGTCCCAACCGGCGGCGTCAATCTTGAAACTGCAGGCCCACTTCTTGAAGCGGGAGCATATGCCTTGGGAGTCGGAAGTGCCATCACTGACAAGAAGGCTATCAATGAAGGACGTTTCGAAATCATCACAGAGAACGTCAAGAAGTTTCTCAGGATTGTTGAGCAGTACCGCTGACAGCGATTTGACTCATAGCCCAGAAGAGGATTATCTTCATTTGTCTGGAACCACTGATGTCATTGATTGTCTTCTTTGAAACGAGTCATGAACTCCGCTAGCTTCTTGACGCCCTCTATTGTCATCGCATTGTAGATAGACGCTCTCATCCCACCCACGGATCGATGTCCCTTCAGACCGACGAGATCCTGCTCGAGTCCTTCAGCAACGGCTTTGGCTTCCAGGTCGGCATTCGCCAAAGTGAACGTGACATTCATCAGAGACCTGGAGTCTTCCCTGGCATGTCCTCTGTAGAACCCCTCTGAGCCATCAATCACATCGTAGAGAATCTTAGCCTTCTCCATGTTTTGCTTCTCTATCTTGGAAATCCCCCCAAACTCCTTCCAGTATACAAGAGCAAGTTTGCATATGTATATGGCAAAACACGGAGGGGTATGATATAGCGAGTTCTTCTCCACCTCAGTCTTCCATTTCAATA
>JBHLRV010000312.1:0-3008 GCA_048882205.1 Candidatus Thorarchaeota archaeon
TTCGTGTAGTTATCAAACTCCGCCTGCAGTCTTTGGTACTTGTCTTGGAGTTCATCAATCTGTATCTCTGATTGCTTCAGTTTCGCATCGAGCTCATCCATTTGAGTCGCATCTGATGTTCCTGAATCCTCTTCAAATTCAACTGATACGGGCTCATTCTCGGGTATCTGGTTTTCTTCTTTCTCTTCGGGCATCGCGAGGTCGTTCCACCTATCTGTCCCTTGAACACAAACTCATTCAGAAATGGGGAGGCTTTAGTCACTGCCGGTTGCTCTCCCCGGCGGTCGGGGGCGACTCTTCAACTTCCGAAGAAAAACTTTTCGACATGGCACGACGGCATTATAGAGACAGGATAGAGTCTGGAAAAAAGACCGCAAATGCATTGGACCAACTGTGCGACCGAAAACAACATTTGTACTTGTTCTCCGATTACGCTATCATGGCAAGCAAAGAGGACATTGAACTGGCACGAGAACTTGTGAACAGGTCCAACAAGATGTCAGCGCTTACGGGTGCAGGCATTAGTGTTGATTCGGGGATACCAGATTTTCGCTCTGAGGGAGGTCTGTGGGAGAGATACGATTCTCAAGAATATGCCACCTACGAGAGTTTCTTGAGAGACCCTTCCAAGTTCTGGACCATGGGCCAAGAACTTGCCGAAGTCCTCTTGAAAGCGGAGCCAAACAAGGCACACCTCCAGCTGGTCAAGCTCGAGAAAAAGGGTAGGCTTCTAGCTGTCATCACTCAGAACATTGACAATCTACATCAAGCAGCAGGGAACACCCGTGTAGTAGAGCTTCATGGCAACTACCTTCGCGCGTATTGCATGGATTGCAGTACTGAATACATTGGAGAAGAGATACATCGACGTGTCGTAAACGGGGAGATTCCTCCCAGATGCGATAAGTGTGAGGGTGTTCTGAAATCGGAAGCGGTTCTTTTTGGAGAACCGATGCCAGAGAAACCAATGGCTGAGGCGGTACGCTTGTGCAAGGAAACTGATCTAATGCTTGTCATTGGTACCAGTCTTACTATATATCCAGCTGCCTTTCTTCCTCAGCTTGCTAAGAACTCAGGTGCCAAAGTGATTCTGATTAATCTAGAAGGGATAAACAGAGACGGTGTTGCTGACATTGTATTGAAGGGACGGGCTTCAGATCTCGTACCAAAAATCACGAATATCTAGATTGGTGGAAAGGCGAACCAAGAATAGGCACCAAGACCGCCAGGAATGATGATGACGGCCAGAAGAATCGTTGCCATCCCTAGATAATGCAGTTCATTATCCATCAACCAGAGGCCAAGGTATGAATAGCCATATGAAACAACGCATGCTGTGAATCCTAGAATCACGGTTGATGGGAGTGGGATGCCAATGGCCAAGAAACCTCCCACAGTTGTCCAGAGAAGCCCGATGTCCAATATCACAAAGAATCCTCTAACAGCAAGGTAGACTATGATTGAGATAAGGAGGCCAATCTGAGAGAAAGTCAACCGTGCTGATAGGCTCATCGTCTGTCGATGAAGGCACTCTCAGACGACTAATTAGCCTTTTCTAGGAAACAAGAAGGCCTTTAACAGGAAACGTTTGTCAGCAGGTACGCCTTGAAGGAACAGTTAGCATGGTCATTGGCAAGCCTGGGTCAGCTGTCCATTCTCCTTGAGGTCAGTTCCCCCAAACCCGGGAACGTTAGTCGTCTTCGTCGTTTCTCAGATACTGGCTACAGGCACTTCCTAGCAAGTGCCTCACTCGCAGGTAGAGGACTCTACACGGCGGCACAGAGAGGGGTTTCAATGGCGAACAGCGAGATGAAGCCAGAGGAAATCGGGCTAGGAGACATAATCCTTGAGTGTTCTCGAGACGTGTTCTCTGGGCTAAATCAGAGGAATACCGTTTTTGGCACACTTCTTCTTCATGTACCTCTATTGGTGGCAGCAGGCGCCGTGGTCAATCGACATGATTCCTTCTCGCAAAAGGCAATGATTGAGCATTTGAAATTGATTCTCGACAACTCTACCGTTGAGGACACTATCAATCTCTATAGAGCCTTCCACGTTGTCAAACCGGGGGGACAGTTAAACAAAGAAGACGTGACATGGACTGATGTTCACGATAGATATGATATTGATAATCCGGATGTTTACGAGAATATCCGAGAGGATGGAATTACCATCCAAGAGCTCTTTCGAATGTCTGCCGAAGTGGATCCAATCTGCGGCGAATGGTCGCAATACTATTACGGCATAATCAATGAGATCTTTCCGTATCTGAATCGCATTACGGGAGGGCTCGAGGATCTTGAAGAGGGCATAGTCAAGACCTTCATCTGGCAGCTCTCACGGCAACCTGACGGTCTTATTGCAAAGAAGGTCGGACTCAAACGAGCTGAAGATGTCCGTGCTTTGGCTGAAAGAATAGTGCTCGAGGGAATGAATGGAAGAGCAACCGAGGATCTTATGGAACACTTGGATGAGGAACTGAGAAGAGAGGGAAACCTGCTCAATCCAGGGACAACTGCAGACTTCGTTTCGGCCGCGATATTCTGCAAGCTCGCTTCAATGCAGTTTGGAGAAGAATAGAGCTATGGAGGAAAAGGCCCTAGAATCCCACTGAATAGGATTGCCGCTAAGACGAAGAGGATGATGGCTGAAGGCAACAGCATAGCCTTGGCTTCGAGGCGCTTAATCTCGCGCACTTCCTTGCTCGGACCCAGTTTGTATGAAATGAACAGAATGATTCCCAATACTGCGAGTAATGCAGCAATACCTTCATGAGCCATCTTGAAACCTCTGTAGACTACATGTTTGATGGTGGTATTAATCATAATCGGAGTGACAGCCAGAACTGAAGACTGTATTGGAGAGGCTCCTAGATGACGGAGAAACTCGTGGAGCGCTCATGTTCCGCCAAGAGTCTGAATGAAGATGTGCTCAAACTTCCTTCGGAACTCCTTGGCTCGTTCAATGTCGGCAAGGTAAAGGGGCTGTCTCATGTCTCTGAGGTTTGG
>JBHLRV010000313.1:0-3006 GCA_048882205.1 Candidatus Thorarchaeota archaeon
CAAAAAAGAATTGGCAAAGGGCCGCGGACGGGTCCTACAAGGGACGAAATCGTATTGTCCTTCCGTCTCTGTACTTAACAAGCTGGCCATCAAGGACCAACCTGTTCAGAACTTCACTGGTCCTTGAGCGTGACTTACCCCACATGGACGCGAGTTCGGCTGCAGTCAGTCCATGGTCTGCATTCTGCAGCAGTTTGACAAGCCTGATCCAACTAGTATCACCCTCGATGTAACTTCCTTGATCGGAAATGACAGTGTACTCTCCCAACTCAACCGCTGGTATCTCTTGCTGAGTGGCTCTCTCCATTCGAGCATTCAGCTGGCGGACTGTTTCACTTAGTTCAAGAACGGTCTTTCGCAGTTCCTTGATCTCATACATCAGATCATCTATCTTCGGCTTCGACATAGCATAGTTCCCTCCCTATCCGTAATCGGCTCGAAACTCCACATAGTTGCGCTTCTTCCGTTTCTTCTCAAGGTCCTCTTTCGTAGCCTCAACCTCAAAGCTAGCCTCTTGGATAGGAACGTAATCCTCCAGAAGTTCTATCTCATTCGTAGGCATTGGTGGGATTTGCACCTGACGTTCATCATCACTTCGGAGCCCTTCCTCTGCATCAGGGGAGTGGACATTGGTTTCCTCTTCGGTCACAGCATCAGTTTCCTTGCTTGGAGTGACGTCATTGACGGCTTCCACAACTTGGACTGGTCCATACTTGTCCTCTTCAGGGGGCTCAAAATCTTCAAGGATCTCTCGAGTCTTCTTGGAACAGGAAGACTTCTTGTGGCGATATGACATGATAATCTACCAACAATAATCGACAACAATCGACAACAATAATCGACAGTTCAAACACGTATCTTTTCAATATAAGGTTTTGGTCACGATTCTGACACAGTCATTGTCCTGGCAAATGTCATGTATCCAGTATGACCTACCATCCACGTCGTGGGTCTCGTCTTTCCTTCTCGTACCATTATCTCTCGCTGAAGGACCTCTAAGGTCTTCACCATGCCCCAATTCCCTGCTTCTGCGAGAGCCTTGCATGTCTTCATCGACTGTTCAATCGTGGGACTGTAGCAGGCGAGCATATGACTAGGCTTGAGTGCCCGATGGGCGTCATCTACGACCTCCCACGGAGTAGCCAAGTCCAGCACTATCGCATCAACAGACTTCTCCTCTATACCCTCCAAGATGTCTTTGTGATGCAATGTCACATTCTCAGTGAGACCATACCGCTGCAGATTCCTCTTGGCGCCCTTGAACATATCGTCCCGAATCTCGTATGTGTATACGTGTCCTGTGGGCCCAACGGCCCTCACAAGAATCCCAGTGAGAGCCCCTGATCCAGTTCCCGATTCGACGACTCTAGAACCAGCAACTATCTCTGCCTCGATCAGAATTGTCCCGGCATCTTTCGGATACACAATCTGTGTATTTCGACCCATTGCAATCTGTACATCAGTCTGGTTGGGCCGGTGTACTTGAAAGACAATGCCTGAGTGACTCTCCACTCTGAAACCGAAGGGACGACCGATAAGATCATCATATTCAATGATGCCCTTGTTTGAGTGAAACTCTTCCCCAGCTCTTACCTTCCTTATCCAGTTTCTTTTGGCGTCGAGGAAGATGAAGACATGATCGCCATCCTGAATGAGGTCGTGCATAGACAGTCATCATCAATACCGGTGTTTTGAGTGTTGTGTGACCTGGCGCAAGTGCTGCGAATCTCTAAATGCAAATGGTTCCTTTTGTAGATTGAGAGTATAGGGAGCTGTTGAAAGGAGTGTCCCGTGACGAGATTGGATTTTGGACAGTGATAGCAGCAATCAATGTGCAGGCTTTCGCAGGGGTGATGATTCTTGGCTGGACAACGAATCCATCTCTTCAGAACAACACCGCGTTCACGTCAATCTCGTACATACTTCTCATCATAGGGTCATTCCTCTTAATCGCCGGAGTTTGTCTATGGGGTATGGGGCCAAGAAGCGTTCGTGAGGAGGACAACGTCCTAGAGATTGCCGCGATGAGGAAAAGGGTCACACTTGCAGAACTGCATAGAGAAACGAATCTACCTAGAGATACAATTGAGCGAATTCTGAGAGACGCTCTTCTGAATCAGAGACTATTCGGTTTTCTTGAGGACGATGAGTTCGTACGCGACACATCAGTCAGTCCTTGGAAACGCGACATGGACTGGGTCATCAATGAAGATTAGAGTTCAAAATGCATGAGCACGTGTTTCCCACAAAGCTTTATTCGATTTCAGGGAGCGGCTTCTCTGAGGGACTCCTTTGGACGAGCACCACCACTCAGAAGACAGAACTCCAGAGCCTCGCAAGAAGCCAAATGTCGTAGAAAAGCCGGTAGACCTACTTCCAAGGACGGCATTGCCATATCATCCCCGAGTTGAAGAACCGCTAGATTTGCTGGTGGACCCAGGGGTAGGTGTTGTCATCGGCAGATCCGATTCATTTCACGCGAAGTACCAGCACACTGGACTAGGCATGATTGGGGCGGTTACGGAATCTTCCGATGACATTCTTGAATCGCTACTTGGGATGCCTGTGTACTTAGACTTGGTAAGTCCTCATGTGATGCTTGTCGCAGGAAAGAGGGGCTCCGGTAAGAGCTACACGCTCGGGATAATCGCTGAAGAACTGGCGCGGACAATGGAGCGTAAGGAGATTGAGGTTGCTGGTGTAGTCATCGATACAGTTGATGTGTTCAGACAGAGCGTCGAGCCAAACACCAGTCAAGAGGACCTCTTGAAGAAATGGAGTCTAGAGTCAAGAGGTTTTCCTGTTTCGATATACGTTCCACGTCGAACCTATGCAGGGCTACCGGATGAGGTTAAAGAGAAGGCTCGTCTATCTCCCCTTGCGATAAGCCCTAGGGAACTCACGGGGGCTGATTGGGGCTATGTCCTTGAGAAAGGTGGCCAGCTAAGCACTGCCATGGACAACCTAATCGGTGACGTGCTTGAGAGTCTTCTCCAAGGGTACATG
>JBHLRV010000314.1:0-2998 GCA_048882205.1 Candidatus Thorarchaeota archaeon
GTCAGGACATGCTCTCTACAGAGGGAATTGCTCGGACTGTTAGGTCCTTTCTACGTATAGAGCCGGGCCTACGCAAGTTTCCGACGAAGAAATCAGGGTACGAAGTCATTGTCAAGCCAGGACTCGCCAAGATCCGGCCCTACATCTCATGTTCTATCCTAAGGGGCGTTACCACCGATGATGAACTGATCAAGGAGTACATGCACCTTCAAGAAGCCCTCACTGCTACACATGGAAGAAACAGAAGCAAGGCCAGCATAGGGCTCTATGTCTATGATGATATTGAATTCCCTGTAATCTATACTCCAATGAAACCAGAGAAGATACGGTTTGTTCCTTTGGGGCACGCTATCGAGATGGATGGTCCCACAATCCTCACCAACCATGAGAAGGGTGTAGAGTTTGGGCCAATCATCGAGTCCTATAAGAAGTGGCCTATGCTGTACGACTCGAAGGATCAGGTCCTCAGTCTACCACCGATAATCAACAGCAACCACCTCGGACGAATCACAACTGAAACCAGGAACCTATTTGTCGAAGTCACTGGCACCCATTATCCGACAGTCGACCAGGCACTCAACATCATGACGGCTTCTCTTGCTGAACGAGGCGGAAGAATCGAGTCAGTAGCAGTAACCTATCCAGATGGTAAAGTCCATGAAACTCCAGATTTCACACCGGAACTAATGACTCTAAGTATCGACGACACCAATGCCCTGACAGGACTTGAGCTCAGTGGACGTGAGATCATTGAATCGCTTCGACGAATGGGGTATGGTGCAAAGTTGATGAAGGCAGGGCAGTTGGAGGTTCAGATTCCAAGGTACAGAATGGATATTCTTCACCCAGTTGACATCATGGAGGACATCGCAATCGGGTACGGTTTTGACAGGATTGAACCCGCAATGCCCCAGACGATGACCTCTGGCAAGCTGAAACCCATTACGAAGCTAAAGAACAAGGTAAGAGATCTAATGGTCGGAGTTGGCTACCAGGAGGTCATGAACTACATAATGACCTCTCCAGAACTCCTCAATGACAAGATGCTCAGAGACCGGCCGCTTGTCACCACGGGAAACCCCAAGAGCCGAGACTATTCTGTCTTGAGGAATTCGCTTCTTCCAGTTCTTCTTGACTTTGCGGCCCAAAACCAACACGCTGATTATCCTCAGAAGCTGTTTGAGGTCGGTGACATCACAATTCCAGATGAAATGATGGAAACAAGGATTCAGCAGATACCATCTGTATCAGGGATAATGGCAGATACGACAGTGAACATCACAGATCTAGCTACTGAATTGGGATTCGTTCTGAGGAATCTTAAATTGGATGGACAGTTCCGGTATGTGTCCCGAGAAGACCCTACGTTCATTGCAGGAAGAGCCGCAGACATTCTCAAAGGAGATGAACCTATTGGGATGTTTGGAGAGATATCACCGCAGGTGTTGTCAAACCTGGAACTCACAATCCCTGTTGTAGGATTCGAGTTGTATCTCCCAAGAGAGGGTGAGTGGTGATGGGCTATGCAAGCCTCAAGGCCGCCAACTCCCGCAGAAAAGATATAAGAAGCAGCAGGGATGCTCAACTATTATTAGTTGTAAACGACCGACTAAAAGGGGTACCACTGCATGACGGAAGGTCCATCGGCCTCAGGAGGAGGCTCAGCAGATGAACCATCTGACGAATTCAAATTCAGAGTGGTCTTGCTGGGCGAGGCGGCAGTGGGCAAGACTTCACTTATACGAAGGTTCACCGAGAATGCTTTCGATGAGGATTATAAGCAGACGATTGGTACTACCTTCGCCTCCAAGGATGTCAATGTGACAGATGAAGAGGGCGATTCCAGACAGATTCGGCTCATCATCTGGGATATGGGGGGCCAGACTACTTACCGGGAGCTGCGGAGACAGTTCATGAAGGGTTCCTCTGGGGCAATCATTGTTTATGATGTTACCCGTCCGGAAACGTTCATGGCCATGAACAACTGGTTTGAGTCTTTCCGAGAGACTTGTCCGAATGCGGTTGTTGTAGTTGCCGCAAACAAGGTAGATCTCTTGGACAACAGAATAGTGCCTGTGGAACCCGGACTTATGCTACGTGACTGGTTTCAAGCTGATTACTATGAAACGAGTGCCAAGACAGGTGCAGCCGTAACTGACGTGTTCGCCAAGCTTGCGCTACTCGTATTAGAACAGAGCAGGGCTGATAGGGAAGGCCCTGAGCTGTAATGCAAAGGTAAGGAAGACCGTCCGGAGGCACAGAAGTGCTGGTTCGAGACTTTATGACGTCCATGATCGTCACTGCGGAGTTCGAAACTCCTGTGTTAGAGGCAGCCAGGTTAATGGCCGCCGAGGACATTGGTAGTCTTATGGTCACAAGAAGTGACGTTTTGGTAGGAATGGTTACTCGAAGAGACATCATCGCGGCCCATTTGTTGTCTGAAGACATCTATATGTCTCTATCAGTTGAGGACATAATGACTAGTCCTGTAATCTCGATAAGTCCTGAAGCGGATCTCGGTCAGGCTATCTCCGTCATGAATCAGACTAACGCAAAGTGCCTGCCTGTAATGGAAGGTGACTCCGTCATCGGTGTTGTGAGTGCCAGCGATGTAATCCGGGTCCTGGCAACTGTGAAGCTAATCGCCGACGGAGGGCCCGATGAGTAGAAAGGTGCTTATTACGCCGGAGCTTGCAGCAGAATCTGTAGGAGTCAGTCATTCGGTGTGGTGAGAGCCAGCAAGGGATTTGTTGGGTCTGGTTTCTACGAATAGAGATACCTATCCCTGCTGACAGCCCACCACATTCGCCTATCCCATTTCTGTACTAAAGCGTTTTGACACGCAACTACATCCCCAATCCCTTTATCCTCTTGCCACCTTAAGAGTCCAAATGTTCCGCGCTCCGAGTTCTGTTCTCACTAACAACTATAAGCGCCAGAGCAAACGGACGTTCATGGGCGCGAAGACCTACAGAGATGCACGAGGATATCTTCGCTT
>JBHLRV010000315.1:0-2978 GCA_048882205.1 Candidatus Thorarchaeota archaeon
CGGTTCGTCCCAATGGCCATCTCGCCCAACATCTTGGAGCCTTCGTCAACCTCGATGATCTCCTTTAACGCGGCCTCTCCCTTCTCTGCTGAATGGTCTACTACTTGACCCTTCTCGAATTTTAGTCGGACTCCTTCTATGAGCTTTCCTTGGTACAAGAACGGGATGTCAAAATAGATGCTCCCTTCCACCGTATCTTCTACCGGCGACGTGTACACTTCACCATCGGGCATGTTGTATTTCCCATCAGAAGCTACCCAAGTGCGTCCTTCGGTCGAAGCATAGAGGTCGGTTTCAGGACCGACGTACCTGATGTCTTTATGGTTCTCTAGATGCTTCTTCATCAAGTACATGTTCTTGCTCTCTTTCTTCCAGTCGATGAGTGTGGCTCCATAGACGAAGTCCCGATATTGTTCAAGGCTCATATTTGCCTGCTGTGCCAGTGTCCGACAGGGATGTAATGTTGCAACCCATCGCTTCGCCATTATGATATCGTTGAGCTCCTTTTGGGCAACCTGCCTCATCATTTGCCGTTTGGGGTCAACTTCAGCAAGTGCTTTGGTGTTAACAGGAGACATTATGGCTATGAAGACGTCAGTCTGCTCTGCTGCCGCCTTCATGTGTTCGGGGAAGAGCTGGACTGTTTCATCATCAGCCGCGTCGAAGAAGGCGCGGTCAAACTCTTCACTTGACATCAATACAAGCGGACTTGCTCCTGCTTTTGCGACCTGCTTCGTCAGAGCGACAACAAGATCGTGTGCATCCGGCTGGGCCGATATAACGACCATATCGCTTCTCTTCACTTCCGTTGCCCATTCAACAAGAATTCTGGCGTGTTCATCGATTCTCGCAACCACTATCCGTCCGACCTTGGTCGGACAGAGAGAATCCCAGAGATATAGCTTATGACCAACGCCATTAATCCTACTGCAAAGGCTAGAGATATATCTGCAAGCCCCTGCCATAGCACATGAAGGAAGAACTGGCTGAAGCGCTAATTGACGGTCTCTATGGAAAGAACACTCATCCTCACCCACTGAAAGCATTGAGCAATCTGACCTCTGAGCTAGCCCACAATCGATTCTCCACGGATTCACATTCATCATTTGACCTGCTCTACCATATTGTCTTCTGGCAAGACCTTGTTCTGGAGGCAATGCGTGGTGAAGAGGTTGCTTGGCCCAAGAAACCAGATGAGGACTGGCCAGATTCAAAATCGAAGGCTGACTGGGATGCGCTTGTGAGTAGATTTGAAGAAGGACTTGAGGAGGGGAAGAGAATCCTGAATGAGGGGGATCTCGAGCGTCCTCTTCCGTCCTGGCGTAACGTCCCAATGCTGAGAGCTGCGATTGTATTGGCTCAACATAACTCGTATCATCTTGGTCAGATTTTAGCCAATCGAATAGCTCAAGGTTCTTGGCCTCCACCAGAGAATGAGTAGTCTATTTGCCTGGTTCACCCGACTTGGTCACTCTGACAAGTACGGAATTGAATCCCGGTGTGTGGCCAAACGCGGTGTGCTTGTCGTCAGTCAGAACGTTGACATTGCCGTCCTCGTCCCACCAACCGTCGCTAGACCAGACAATTCTCGGGTCGACGTCGTCAGTGACCTCAAGTCTTATTCCCTCTAGACTCCCCCTTCGTGACTCTACGGTGACCGAGTCCCCATCTTGAAGTCCGAGTTCTGCAGCCGTTTCAAGGTGCATCGTTAGAGAAGTACGACGTGTGCACGCTTCTGTCCTGCTTGGCATTAGGATTGTATCAGTGACCACATCGTACGGACAGACATCAAGCTCGCATTCACGGCATCCTATGCATTTCGTCTTGTCCCAGGCTGGAACCAACAGTGCAGTCATCATGTCGGGAATCTGGATCGGCTCCGGTGACAACCTCACTGCTAGTCCCTCGACCAATGAGCTCAGTTCTGAACGCATCCTTGCAGAGGACTCAGAAGGTCCTTTCACTCCACCTCTCATCATGTCCAGACTTGGCCGCGACATTGTAATTGCTTCATCTGGACACTCTTTGACGCATTCTTGGCACGTGGTGCATTGAGAGAAGCTCTTTACCCCTCCACCTACATCAAGAGAAGTATACTGGGAGTGGAGACGTTCTCTTAGGCGTCCAGTTATCATTATGAGCGGGTACTTTGAATAGAGATCTGGGGTCGAGATTGGACTCTCGGCAGGCTCCGTATGGAAGGGGAGAGGATCATGTCCCATGCTCTCGAGTTCCGTAGAATAGAGCTCTACTTTTCCGGTGCCCGTCGCGAAGTTGCGATCAGCAAAGGGTATTGCAGGGCTGGTTGTCCGGATTCCCTCCGGATGTTCAATCAGCTTCTCGAGTGTAATCTCTCTACAGTGCTCGGATTCAAGGGCAGTTCTGATGGCATCCAGTTCTGCAATCTTGAAATGACTCTCGATCCCCAATCTAGTGGCAATATCCGCCCAGATCTGCAACTCGTGTCGGGCCTCACCGAGCGGCTCAACAATCTTGGGGGCATACTGGACGATTCTATGGAGTTCACTGTGGACCAAATTGTCGTGTTCAAAGATGAAGGTCGCCGGTAGGACAATGTCGCATAGCTTTGCTGTATCTGTTAGCTCCAAATCGATACAGACCTTGAATGGTATCTTCTCAAGGGCCTTCTCTGTTCTGTGCGTATTGGGCCACTGAGTCATGGGGCTTGCAGCTTGAACTACGAGCACCCTGAGAGGGCTCTCCTTAGCACCCAGAACATACTCAGGTATGTACGTGCCAGAGGGTACGACAGGTTCAACCGCGGGATCGAGGAGATGACTAAGCGTTATCCCTTCTCCGTTGAAGGGACTATTGTCTGAAGACAGATACTGGAATCCGCCACCAGATACTCCAAGGTATCCACAGATGGCCAAGAGACTGTGCACGGCCCTTGCTGCCCAGGCACCATTCGTGTAGTGATTCATACCTGCGGGCGCAGTCGTGATGAGGGCTGGACC
>JBHLRV010000316.1:0-2974 GCA_048882205.1 Candidatus Thorarchaeota archaeon
CAACATCATCAGAATGGCTCCGAGACCAGTGACTCTGAGAATGATGTTGTCCATCCTATCAGACCAATCGAAATTGGTCAGCTTCTGGAACTCCAGATTCAACGGTTTTGCCCACTCGCTCTCCACCTTACATTCGGGCTTCTCGCAGTGAACCACGGTAAAGAGCTTCCCGCCATAGTCACCGATTCGAACTTGCGTGCATTCTTCGCAAATGAGGTCCCCACATACTTGGCACGAGGCTTGTGCCAGGGTCCCTGAGTGGTTGACACAGTCCCGACTTTGACTGGGACCTAGTACGGGGCTGGCGCAGTATTCGCAGCGGTTGACCTTGTCCGAGTGTTCAACCAAGACATGGCCTCCACATACCGGACAGAGCACATGTTCCGCACTAGAAGCCACTACCATCTACTCCATTGTTCTTGCATATCTCGCCATCTTGCTCGCTCTTCTTCCATGGGCTGGCGTCGCCGGGCCTTCTCTTCCCAGGGCCTGGCCTCCTCTCGCACAACAGAGTCCTTTGCTTCTACTGGGCGGCCCTCAACAAGGCCCTTCTCCCGGGCCAGTTCAAGAGAAATGAAGTCGGTCCGCCTGATTATTCGGATTGCCTCTATGGTGACTCCCACCAATCCGGCGTAGAATAGGATTGGGATTATGACAATCGCTCCGATGAGCATGAGGACTCCGACAAGTATAGGAATGGCTATGATAGCAATGATGATAATGATGATTATGCCCGCGGCGTCATCTCCACCACCACCGCCCTTTGCCATTGCGCCGGCCAGCTCTAAGGAGGCTCTGAATACATATCCCATTGAGTTGCCGTACGCACCAATGAAACGACGATAGATTCGTCCAACTCTGGAGAAACGACCTCCCGCTTGTCCAAAGAGGTCTTCGATTGGAAGGACTAGAGATGCGGTTGTGACAGCTGGCCTGTATCTACCCTCGAAACACCTGCGACAGAGATGGACATTCGAACCTTTCCATCTCTCATCCACAGGAGGATCCTGAGAAGTAAGGCACCTTCTGCAGTAATGGTCGCCGCATACGGCACAGCTCGTAGCCGCGAGATATTCCGGATGGTTCTCACAGGGCACAAAGACACTACTCACCGCGAGTGTAACACCACAGAAATCGCAGTGTATCGTGTTGTCGTCCTCTATCTTTGTCAGCGGAGTTGCACCGCCACAGTTGGAGCAAAGGATTGCCATTCCTTCATCCGTGGTGACTCTTCTGACTTCAAGGATCTTCTTTGTTTCCTCTGGTGAGAGCCCATGCTCTCCGTCAGGTGCCAGCAATGTGGGGGTCAATGGACTTGGATAGAGACCTCTCTCAATCAGTCGAGCCCTACGGCGGTCTCGCACGACGACAGTTCCAGGAGGAGGAGCGACCTTCTTCCATCTAACAGCCAAATAGACGATGAACACAGACTGAGTAGCCAGTACGAATACGGCCAGATTGCCTATCGCAATGTCGAAGCTCATGTCGAGCCAAGGAACAGTCCAGTGATAGCCCACTCCCCAGTTGTAAAGAAAGAAAGTCGTAAGTGCAATTGCGACTGCGCTGTATACTATCTGAGCAATTACGGCGTTTCTTCGAAGGTCGTCCACGTAGTTGCCGATGATGAGACAGGGCAGCGCCACTCCTACGAATATAACAAGAGAGTAAAAGGGACCCATCATAGCGAAGGTGGGATCGCCCGAAAAAGATGCAACGAGAACGCCGATTGCGGCAAGCAGGCCGAAGATCCCGAATGCCATCTGTGTAAGGCCGATGAGTCTCAGACCAACAGGTCTGTCAAAGATCGTGTCGATTTGATTGTTCTCTGACAATACTCCGAACCTCTGACCGCGCGTTTTGGAATTCCTTTCGATACATGTTGAACAATCAATTCGGCACTTTTCACCTTTGCGGGTCATCAATGTCACCATTTAGAGGACAAGCCCGATATCGTCAGAAGACTTCGTGGTATAATCACGAACCAAGGACCGATTCGAGAAAATGAACCAGGAACATGATCTGGGATATGCCTCGCTCGCTGAGTTCGTGAAAGAGGCCATGAGGAAGAGGTTTGAGAACGCCGCGTCCTATCAGAAAGAATGATAGGCAAAAGAGTCAGGTTGGGTTGCCCTATCGGCCTGAACCGTGTGTAATCAGACCCGCCAGACCCAAACACAACACACCAAATCCCAGATTCATACCAACAGTTACTGTAGGAAAGATCATAGACACTACGAAGGCGCCCAGTCCATTGCCAAATCCACCCAAGTACAGAAGCAGAATGATGATCTCCTTCAATTTTCGTTTTTCACCCATAGGAACTCACCATTGCGTTGGGCTGCGTCGCTGCATAAGTGACTATTGTATTCGCCTAGTCGATCTCTACGATGACCGATGTCTGTGATACACACTGCCATCTTGTGTCAACTCGCAAGGACTCCTAAATTCAGAAAGAGTGATAGGCCTTCGTGTCCAATGGATTTGCTGATTGACATGAAGCAGAAATCGAAAAGAAGCAAGGGGCTGCACAAGGGTCCACTCAGTGCCATTATTCTAATTGAAGTCATACCACACGAACATCTCAACGTCCTGAAGGCAGTCAAGAAGGAGCTTGAAGGTATCTCTGGTGTGAAAGAAGTGTGGGGTGTTTTCGGCACCTGGGATCTATCTGCGACTGTTGAAGCTTCGTCGTTTGAGGAATTGAAAGACAAAGTGATTGATGAAGTTCGAGCCGTTCCTGGCGTTGGAAAGACTGAGACGCTACCCAGATTTCCTCTATAGTGGAATAGAGGGAGCACAAGAAAGAAAGATAGGCCGCCGTACCGTACTAAGGCACGGTCGACCTCGAGGGGCCCTTTGCCGATCTGTCAGCCAACAGCGGCTTTTGCCTCTCGACTCGGCCTCTTCGCGCGGTTTTGGAAATACCAGTAAGTTCTCCTGATACAAGCCCGATATCCTCATAAGAAGGATACAC
>JBHLRV010000317.1:0-2973 GCA_048882205.1 Candidatus Thorarchaeota archaeon
GTCAAGATGACTCCAGATTCTGTCTGCGTCAGTCTCTGGAATTGATACATCTCTGGCTGAATGAAGGTGGTCCGTATTAGTCTGGAGTTTGATTTCACTCACGAGCCCCCTTGCAATTATCGTCTTGAGGGATTCCGAGGTGCCCCGGACTAGAAAGTATGGTCCAACTGAACTGAGTGATGGAGTTCCAAAGCTAAAACGAATTCCCAAGTTCCGAAGCTCAAAGATAACCTCATCGTTAAGCTCCTCGCTGAACCTAATGACAGCAGGTACGTCATCAGCGAGTGCTTCAATCTGCTTCAAGAAATGTATTCCAGTCTGAGTTGATAGAGGCTCTTCGAGCCCATGTGTGACTATGCCTCTACTCAAACTGAAAGCGGAAACAGATAGGATAGCTATCACAAGAATGCCTACGTATTCTCTGTTTGGCAAGTGAATCTCCTCCTTCTCTGAAGCCGTCATAGTTTGAAAGCGAACGGACCTCAGTGGAGAGCCAAGTGCTACGAATGCATGGCGGTTGGGCTATGATTCAGCATTTGACTCGCGTTATCTCCTCCAAATGTAGTTACATTTCGAAATAAAAATGCATTGAAATGTTTTGGAGTCTAATATCGGTTGGTTTCCTAGTCCCTCACCATAGGCATTTCGAAAGTCAAGAGGACTATGGAAAGAAGGTATCGTACCATTTCTTCATCAGAGTCAAACAAAGGACGCCGAAGATGGATCTCTCTGATCGTGCCCATCAAGGTGAACACGGCATGTATCCTGAGCATAAGTCTCTCTGGGGGCCAGTTCTTGAAGAAGCTGAAACTCTGGAATCTTCCAGCAAAGCGCCCATAGAAATCTACTATAATTGGAGTCAGGTCTCTAGTCAGTTCAGGGCTTACAACACCAGTTTCTCTAAGCGCGATACCTAGCAGCAAGTCTTCCCGGCGTAGCTCAATGTATCTCCGAATCACCTCTCTCCAAAAACTGGCGAATTCGGATTCCTCAATAGTGTCAAGATTCAGCGCTTCCATGAACTGAGTGACATTTCGTTTCATTGCCTCTCCAAGGATGTCGGCCTTGCCCTTCGGGAAGTAACGATAGATGGTCCCGATGCTGACACCTGCTCTTTCAGGAACATCGTTGATGCTGAATCCTGCATAGCCCTTCTCAGCAATGAGCTGGTTCCAAGCAGAGATCACACACTCAATCTTGGACTCCTTATCGCGTTTGAACTTCCTCTCTCTGCCCGTCATTCCGACCAGTAGTGGAGTGATGGTTGAGTCATAAGAAGATTCGTATATGAGCGATTACTCATATAATAAGCCTTATGTGAGCAGATGCTCATTTATCTCTTGCAGTAGGCTGAAAGTGGTGAAGACGAAGAAGCTGAAGCGTGCAGAAGTGGTTGAGTTGGGCCACTATGAGTTCATGGCCTACATTGGGGTGCCATACTTCCGATGGGGAGGCATGGAATCAACTGACAGGCTTGTGAAACTTTGCGAGATTGATACAGGGAAAAGGGTACTGATTGCCGGTTGTGGAACAGGATACAGTGCACGCTACATTGCGCAGAAGGTTGGTTGTGAGGTCGTCGGTCTGGACATCTCTGAGATGCTGATCGCTCTGGCTCAAGAGAAGGCTGAAACCATGGGACTGCAGGACCAGGTCAAGTTCGTCGTGGGTGACGCCCATGACATCCCATACGAGGACAACAGCTTTGATGTGCTACTGACTGAATCAGTCGTGCTGTTCATGGACAAGGAGAGAGCTCTGAATGAGTTCGCACGAGTCATAGTACCTGGCGGATACGTGGGTCTGAGCGAGGCCTTTGTAACAGAAGACGTTTCGACAGAAACGAAAAAGAATCTGGAGGAGGCAGAAAGACTACTCTCAGAAAACGTCGGGCTCCCAGTGACAATTCCAACGCAATCAGAATGGAGGAACTACTTCTACATGAGTGGGCTTCAAGACGTCCTTATGGAGGAAGTTGATCTGACTTTGAAGGCTGGACAATGGACGGAAGTTGTCGGAAGAACTGGAGTAGCGAAAGTGAGCCTGAAGGCACTCTATCACATGATGCTCAGCAAGAGAATCAGAGAGCGCTTGAGTCGTGACAATCAACTACAGAACATACTCTTGGGGAAGGATACTCCGAGAAACAGTTTCGGTGTAATACTGTGCATTGGGAGAAAGGGAGCCTAGTCGGTAACAGACAGCCATGTCTTCCAAACGGATCTGTACATCACATTCCTGACTACGGTGCCTCCGGCTCTATCTCTGGAGATCTCTAATCTCTCGATACGCCCTAAGACTGAAGAGCACAATGAGAAGCTGAACGATACTCAGTAGCTCATCCCCCGGATAAGCAAGGCCTGAAAAGCCTGTGTCCATTGCGAGGACGAGAAGTGCCATGACAATGGCTGCTATGAAACCACGTGCTTCTTGATTCCAGCAGAAGTATGCAATAATGATGTAGATAATCGAGAATGATATCGGCACAAAGAACAAAGCAGGTTCGAAGAATGGAGAACCTGGAAAGTAAGCGAGTGGTGGACTAGCGATGGCACTGACGAGCAACCAGAAAACCGAACCTTCGATAGAGAAACTCTTCATTTTTCTCTCACCAACCTTTGGAATTGACAATCTCAACTCATCTATGGAGCTTCACTTAGAGACTTCAGTCTTTCATAAGTCTTTACGATTTGAAACTTGGCCAGAAATCGATTTTGATACATAGGATCTCTTCCCCACTGTCCAGCAAAGATCAAAAGATTTCACTATAGTGAATAGCTGCGGTTTTGGAGGAAGTAACGAATAATCTGTAAGAGGGGTTTTTGATGATTGACGTGTTCACACTGAGGATAGTCGCAGGAGTTCTTCTCGCTTCGTCATTCTTGTTGATCTACGTAGTGAACTTCACAGGCGAAAAAGTCACTGAATCCCATGAAACGAAGACGGAGGTTCCCGCTGCCACTTCAATTGAGG
>JBHLRV010000318.1:0-2970 GCA_048882205.1 Candidatus Thorarchaeota archaeon
GATCATCTCATCCTCTAGTTCTCTCAGCCGCTGTGTCAGCACCTTCGGGCTCACCCAGTCAAGATGACTCTGTATCTGGCCAAACCTCAACCCCCCCGTCGCCTCATGGGTCATTAGCGTTTGGAGTATCAGGAGAGTCCAGCGCTTCCCCAGAATGCTTGATGCTATGAATACTGGACAATTCTCGACATCTTGCTTGGAACGCTTTGATACCTGCAATTTAGACACTATCTTTTTGGTAACTATTGCTCTTATAACAGTTTTGTACATTATGAAAGTGTGATTACAATGGTAAGACGACTTATGATTATGATTGACGAAGATATGTGCACGGGGTGCGGACTTTGTGTCCCCAACTGTGCTGAGGGTGCTCTCCAAATCGTTGACGGGAAAGCAAATCTAGTATCAGAAACCTTCTGTGATGGACTCGGCGCCTGTCTTGGGCACTGTCCTGAAGGTGCTCTCACACTCAAGGAGGTAGAAACGGTCGAGTTTGACGAGGAGGCAGCCATGACGCACGTTGCCCAGATGCAGACACAGACGGTTGATGCCACAGGTGGAAGTTCATCAGGTGGCTGTACAGGATCAGAGGCGTTTACGTATTCAGCAGGCCAAGCTGAGGTTGAACATGACGGGGCTGTTCCAGATAAGGTTGCTCCGTCCAGGCTGAGTCATTGGCCCGTAAAGCTGAGGCTTCTCAGCCCCCAACACCCAATCTTCGCCGACTCCCATCTCTTGGTTGTTGCAGATTGCGCAGGACCAGCCTATGCTGGCCTGCATGAAGACTTCATCAAGGACAAGGCTGCAGTCATGGTATGTCCAAAGTTTGAGGACTACCAGGCAAATCTCGACAAGCTTACGACAGTATTGAGGATGAACACTGTCAAAGATGTCACGTTAGTCCAGATGGAAGTGCCGTGCTGCCACGGGCTTGCGAGAGTGACTCAGGAAGCCATCCAGCTCTCTGGAAAGGACATTCCGTTGCGTACCTACATCCTCGGTGTACGAGGCGAAATCAAGGCTGTTTTGTGAAGCAGAGGGTATGACAAGGCCAATAGATCATCAGCCATTGGCCCCCGGCCAAAAGAGCTGAATCAGGTATAGGAACTCTTATCCCAAAGGTACATGCAACTGTCACTGTTTCAATTCTATAACGGTGACAGAGAATGGGGAGTGATGTTCTACCATCCCGGTCACTCATAGGTGTCATCCTTATCGGAGGCATATTTGAACTAGTGATGGGATTTGCGGTTCTTGCTTGGGGAGATCTGATTGTCAGCCTAGCAACAGGTATGACGACCATTCCGAGCTACTCACTCTACTGGAGAACGATGGGTGTCTTGGCAATGGCACTTGGCAGTCTACAGATCGTTGCTGCCCGGGATCCGCAAAGATACATTGCAGTTCCCGTTGCAGCTTGTCTTGTACGGTTCTTTCTGCCGGTGTTGACTGGCATACAAGTCCTAGAAACCCCCTCGATGGCGACAGCC
This sequence comes from Candidatus Thorarchaeota archaeon, assembly GCA_048882205.1. GTDB lineage: Archaea > Asgardarchaeota > Thorarchaeia > Thorarchaeales > Thorarchaeaceae > SMTZ1-83. Next base: position 1,491 of record JBHLRV010000318.1, read on the forward strand.
CTCATCTTGTCCACTGCGTTCGATTTCATCCTCGCTTTGGCAACTCTAATCTTGCTCCACAGAGATGGGTTGATTGCTAGACGCTGACTGCAGGGGAAGAACACTTCAGAAACTATGGCGGCCACTTCGGTGTCATTGAGGCATACACCTCTTCAGAGTCCTCAAAGGCCACTGCCACCGGCATATGCAGGGTGTCAAAGTCCATTCCCACATTGCCCTTCTTGTCCACCATTATGAGACCGGCCTCTCCGCTGGTCCTCTCTCTAAGAAGCCTCATCGATCTTGAACACGCGTCCTGGACATTGTTTCCCTCTTCGACAAACAGGACTGCCATGCGCGCCATTACAATCCTGAGTATTTGTTCTCCCCTACCGGTACAACTAGCTGCGGCCGTTTCATTCGCGTAGGCACCGGCTCCGATAATCGGTGAATCGCCAACGCGTCCAGGAAGTTTCCCGGGCCACCCGCTTGTTGAGGATGCCGCGGCAATTCGCCCATTTGAATCAGCAACCACACAGCCAACGGTGTCATATCTCTCAGTCATGGGCCCTCCGGCAGTGTTCCTTGGCGCCACTTCTTCACGATAGCCTTCAGAAATCATCTGTCGATAAAGCTTGTTTGCCCCGGTTCCAACAACCTGCGAGTTTGACGTCCGTTCCAGCACGTATCGTGCAAGTGAGATTGGATGAATTATATCACGCACGGCCATCACCGCTCCGCTTTCAAGTCTGTTTCCATCCATAATGAGAGCGTCAACTTCTATGTCCCCATCAAGATTGGGACTAGCTCCTCGACCCGCAGTAAAGAGTTCAGTCTCTTCAAGTTCCCATATAACTCCCTCTGCGGCATCAATTGCCGAGCCACCCTTTACGAGGATCTCCTTACCGGCGAAGGCGGCTCTCTCGACGGCCTTCAGAATGTCTTTGTGGTGCTTCTCATCAAAACGAGTAGCACCCCCATGAACAACAATCGCCGGTCGTGACATCTTAGACTTGTGCTCAGATAGCGTCGTCCTATTAAGATGCAACGTTCACCTCTTGTTGCTAGACACCCATTCGATGGAGCTCTTCCTCCAGGAAATGTTTCGTCTGTGTGACGTTGTGCCAACGTTCTGCAAATGTTCCGGGTGTGATTCTCTGCTCATTATACGCTTTCTGAAGTGCCTCAAGCTCCTGGGCAGTTTCTGCAAGGCGATCCCTGTACATCTGTATCCTCATTTCAGCATTGGACTCTTCAGATTCGCTAGGTGTCTGAACAGATATGATTCTCCCATCCATGATTCTATAAATCCTGTCTGTCCGGCGAGCAATTGCCGGGTCGTGTGTGACAATCAGAACCGTCTTGCCCATGTTCTTGTTTACTCCTATGAGAAATTCGACAATCTTTGCTCCTGTGTCGGTGTCAAGGTCCCCCGTTGGCTCGTCACAGATGAGAATGGGCGGATCGTTGGCAAGAGCTGCAGCAATGGCGACCCGCTGCT
>JBHLRV010000319.1:0-2967 GCA_048882205.1 Candidatus Thorarchaeota archaeon
GTGAGCGGACTCGCAGATAGAAACCTCAAGAAAGCTCTGACTCTAGCCATAGTATGGAACGCATTCATGATTCTTGGATTCTCATTCTCAGGTGGACTCTTGGCACTCATAGTCTTCAACATTGTATGGGCACTCCCGGTCGTACTGTGGATAGGAGCAGAGAGAACACTCGTTGTAGCTGATGTGGAAGAGCAGGACAAGGGAAGGGCTCTGGGCACATATCAGTTTATGATGACTTCGACGAACCTGGTTGCAGCACCATTCGGCGCGTTTCTATGGACAACCACTGGCAGTCTTAGGTCAGTCTGGGTCTTCTCAGGGATTGCGGGTCTAATCGCGGCCGTAGTTCTGGTGGTAGCTCTCAGGTCAATGGTAGCTGAGAAATCGCGCGAAGTAGACTAGTAGCTCGGCGTTTCCGAGGAACCTTCTTATCTCAGGTCGCATCTATGTAGTGGTATCGGGGTGTAGTGAGGCTATCAAGTGGAAGAAAAAGGCTCCAAGATAACTCGTAGATTGAAGCAGACCGGCGACCTACTGCTAGGTGGTGCCAAGTCTCAAGTCAGCAGCTACCGAAGTCGGTTCAACAACCTCGTTGGAGCCTATGACTCATTCCTATCTCAACTGATAGAAGACTACACATCACCTGAAGTCAGATCAGACTTCGTTGACTCTTTCTTCGGGAAGCGCGTTCTTTCATTTGCGGGCATTGATGGGACTGTCTGCAAATACGATGTGTTTGATTTGTTGGTCTTCTTTGCAGGCGCTTACTCGTCACACGGTCATGTCCATGTAGAAGAAGGCGGTACCCTGTCAGTCGAGTATGAAGAAGATTTCTTGGAAAGAGGAGTTGGAGTTTCTAGTGTGCTGCCCATTTACATCAATGAGGTTCCTCTCGTTGATCAGACAATCCTAACAAGATCCGAAGATGGCTCAGTTGATGAAACAGTCGCACATTCTGATTCCTGGATTGTTGACAATTCAGCATTTGCAGATTACCTCATGACTCTATCAGAGTTCTATCTGGCATACAGGTTAGTTTCGCAGGAAGACCCAGTTGACATCCTTCTACTTGACAGAGTGTGTTCATCGGAGATCTCTTCATCCTATGCTGAAACATCGGACTTCAGAATAGACCTCGAAAAGGAATGCGGACTCATTGGCGCAGATGTTTCTGGTCGTCCATTCACTGCAACTGACTGGGTCCTCTCTCGTCGTCTATTTGGGAATCTCCAACTTGGGACGCCCGCCGCGCGTGGAGAGTACTTGTCGCCTAGAATAATCATAGAACTCATGGCCTCTAGTGCCGGCCTTAGTAGAAACGAGCTGGCAAGCCGCCTGGGGTTGAAGACAAACGACAGAATGGAGAAACTAGATAGAGAACTGGAAGCCGCCATGAAAGGGAAGAGAGGCGGCAAAGGAGTAGTGGTCAGAAAGGGAGCACATTTCTCAATTCGTCCTGAGTTTAGAGACCTCAAAACAAGGCTTCGCACACTGGTAGAACAGACTTGTGGCCGTCTATTCTCGGAGGACTCATCGGTTCTCTTCGAACATAGGTTCAAGATTGGTGACCGTTGGTTGACCACGAATGACCTGTCTTTCCTTGCTCTAGCATGTCTATATCTTACCGTTGAGAGATGTTGGGCAAATAGGACGCTTCTTCTGGGAGTAGCGAAGGATACGTCCGCGCGTGACTTCAAAAGACAGCTAATACCTGTATTGAACCATACCGGCCTATTCAAAGGAGGGTTCTCCCGGAAGGAGGGCGACACACCAGACACTGACCGGATGATTCTGCAGTGGATATCCCTTCATGAACGAGAGAAGCTGAAGACTCCTTGGGCCACCTTGGAGTATGACACTGCGTTCAAGACAATCGTGCCGCATTTTGATCGCAAGCCTGGCCTTGTATCCGGAGCTAGGAGGAATCAAATTTCTTTGGAGAAGACATTTGTCAAGGCATACTTCCAGCTATGCGAAGCGGGTTCAGACTCAAAGCTTCGTAGCAACGTACTACTCTATGACCGTTTGGTCTATCCTGAGTTTGATACAGATGGGGGGCAAGTTGCCACCCTGAAACACGACTATTCAGGGGGAAGCATAGACCCTGAACCTGTCGATGTAGTCCTCTACAGCAGACTCCAGAATCCAATTCAGGAGTTTGTCATGAGAATATTCAGCGCGATGACCAGTATGAGTGTCCCTGATCTCTTTGGGCACCTGAAGCCGTTATTCGTTGCTGATAAGGTTGCGAAGTACTACTTCAAGCAGTTTCGTGCTATGGTCGAGAGCGCCGGCAATTGGCTAGTCAATAGGCCGGAACTCCGAGAATTCCTATTCTATTTGAGTAGTTTTAGGGATAGGAGGTCTGATGTTGAGCAATCAAGAAGAGACACCTGAGCATCTATTCACCGATTTTGGAGGCGTGTTTGAAGGGCGCCTCGCAAGAGTCATCCCTGTGGCCGCTAACTACGCTTCTGAGTGGGCAGGGTCTGCAGCTAGATATGACTGCAGAGTCAAGATACGATACAACAAGGAACTGATGGCGCAGCTTGAAGAAGGCATGCTTCTGGCGGTGAGGAACTTCAAGGGACAGTCTGAGAGGGCAAGAGAGAGTGGTATTCAACGCTTCACAATAATGGTCATCAGCAAAGTATGGCCTTTGCACTACGGCCTTGGAGGTGTGAGTGATAGTCACTACTATCCACTACAAATGGAGATAATCGAGCAGTCTGTACCTGATTGGGACAGTGATGACCAGGCAACCATGATGGTTCACCTGACGGCAATTCCAATAAACTATGACCTCGTAATTGACCAGAATGGCCACATTCAGTTCAAGAAAGGATTCTCGTATCCTTTGGTTGGAGATCGTGTCTATGTCATAAACATGGAGACCGTCGACCAAATCTACAATGGCCGTGTGCGTGAGGCTCTTGGGTTCACAAGGAAGGTCAGTTCTGCAGACCC